>MNZP01000110.1:0-15394 GCA_001873675.1 Syntrophaceae bacterium CG2_30_49_12
GCTCAGGCGGAAATATTGCGGAGCGGCTAATAATGGCAAACTGGAGAAATATCGCCATGATGAGAGACAGGGCATCGGAGCTTCTTGAAAAAACAGAGATACCTGTGGAAAGGATGGATGAGCCACCGAGAAACTTCAGCGGCGGTATGCAGCAGAGGGTGCAGATCGCAAAAGCCCTCTCAAATGAACCGCTGTTACTGTTTCTTGACGAGATAACTACCGGGCTCGATGTCTCTGTACAGGCAAGGGTGCTGGATCTAATAAGGAATCTACAGCGGGAGCTTCAACTTTCCATGATTGTCGTATCCCACGACCTTGGAGTTATAAGGCTTCTATGCCAGAGAACAATGGTCATGAAGTACGGGAGGATTGTGGAAAAGGGTTTAACTGACCAGATACTGGAAGACCCCCAGCATCCGTATACCCAGATACTCGTAAGTTCACAGTTGTAGGAGAGACAATGCTTAAGGTGAATAATTTATCAAAGGTCTTCAACATACATATCCTCGGGGATAAACTCATTGAGGGATGTGACGGGGTCATATTCAATGTGGACAATGGAGAATTCCTCGGCCTTACAGGGCCCAGCGGCGCAGGCAAAAGCACGATCCTGAAGTGTATTTACCGCACCTATCTGGCAACAGGAGGCGATATCTGGTATGATTCAATACTCTATGGACAGGTCAATCTCGCCGTAATTGCAGACCATATGGTTATCGGCATCAGACATAAAGAAATTGGTTATGCATCGCAGTTCCTGAAGGTAATTCCGAGGGTATCGGCTATTGACATAGTGGCAGAGCCATTGTTATTAAAAAACGGTGTATCGCCAAAGGAGGCAAAAACAAAGGCAGGAGGGCTTTTAGAAAGGCTCAATATCCCCCCAAAACTCTTTGACGCCTATCCTGCAACCTTCAGCGGTGGCGAACAGCAGAGGGTGAATATCGCAAGGGCAATTATATGGAAGCCGAGGTTATTGCTTCTTGATGAGCCGACAGCTTCCCTCGATAAGGATTCCGCTACCATCGTTGTGGAATTGCTGAAGGAACTGAGAAGCGAAGGGACTTCAATGGTAGGCATATTTCATGACAAGGAACTCATGAAGTCAATTACAGACAGGGTGTACAGAGTAAATCCGGAGATTGACGATGTCGGGTAGGGATTTTGTTATAGAAGATGCCACAGTAATCTTACCTTCAGGAATAGCTGAAAGGACATCAATCAAAATTGAGGACGGCATTATTTCAAAAATCAAGGAAGGAAATATAAACTCCGGCGGCATGAGAATTAATGCTCAGGGCAGATATATTCTGCCGGGCTTTATAGACCTACACAGCGATGCCATAGAAAAGGAGATCGAGCCGAGACCAAACAGCCGCTTTCCGGTAAATATCGCCCTCTTTGAGCTGGACAAAAAACTTGCAGCATGTGGCATTACAACAATATTCCACGCACTCTCCTTTGCAGGAGGAGAGATCGGCGTCCGCTCCAATAAAATGGCCGCAGAGATAATAATGGAGACAAACCGCCTTAATGCGAAGATGGGGGTGAGAACCAAAGTCCATGCACGGTTTGAGATAACGGATGACGGAGCCATTCCGTACCTTGAGGGCCTGATTAAAGATGGATGCATCAACCTACTCTCCTTCATGGATCACACGCCGGGACAGGGGCAGTTCAGGGAGGTCACTTCCTTTAAAAACTATTACGGTATGGTTTATAAAAAGAGCGATGCAGAGCTTGCAAAAATTATAGACAGAAAGCTTTCTGTAAAGGAGTCTGTGAAATCATCGCACATAGATTATGTTGCGGCGCTGTGCGAAGTCATGGGTATTCCCATGGCATCCCATGACGATGACTCCGAGGAAAAAATCCTGTGGCTCAATGAGACGGGGATCAGGATATCCGAATTCCCTGTAAATATGGATGCGGTGAGGGCTGCAAGCAATGATGGGATTTATGTATGTCTCGGCTCCCCCAACACCTTAAGGGGGAATTCGCAGGCAAAGAATCTCAGCGCCAGAAATGCCATATCATCAGGCTATGGCGATATACTCTGCTCGGACTATTCGCCGATGACCATCCTTCATGCAGTATTTACCCTCGCAAGACTTGGAATCCTGCCGCTTCATAAGGCTGTAAATATGGTGAGCCTCAATCCTGCAAGGGCAGTGGGGATTTCGCAGCAAACAGGTTCCATAGAAGAAGGCAAGGATGCCGATTTAATTATGGTTGACTGTAATAACGAAGTCCCGAAGGCGCTAAAGACTATTGTTTCCGGCAGGGAGGTATTTTCCGCTTTGTAACCAAAACTTAATTAATCAAATCGTAACTCAACTGTAATAATAGCGTAACAAAACCCTGGTATATGTAATTTCAAATTTGGTTAAGGTGGAAAAGAGGCTATGGAGATGATTAAGGGGATATAAACCGGAGAAAAGCCACTATAGGGCAGCCAAAGGAGGTGATAAAAAGCAAAGGATCTAGTTCTAAATAGAAGACTTGGGGATGATTGAGTGACAATTTTTATCAATAATTGTCTTCTCAAGAAAACTCCGCGCATTTTTGAAAAATTCGAAGGTCTCAACAGGAAAGCAATTTCCCAGATAAAAAAGGAGGCAAGTAATGATTAAGAAAATAGTTTTAGGGATGTTTACTCTCATGGTTCTGGCCATGACATACTCAACGCCCGTGGTTGCGGCGGATAACCTGATCAGGATAGACGGTTCGAGCACTGTCTATCCCATAACAGAGGCGGTAGCTGAGGAGTTTCAGAAGGCAAAGAGGGGAGAAGTTAAGGTTACAGTAGGCATTTCAGGAACGGGAGGGGGCTTTAAAAAGTTCTGCAGAGGAGAGACAGACATATCCGACGCCTCGCGCCCGATCCTTAAGAAGGAAATGGACATCTGCAAGGAGGCCGGCATCAAGTATGTCGAACTGCCGGTGGCGTTCGACGCCATAACCGTCGTAATCAATCCCAAAAACAACTGGATCAAGAGTATGTCTGCGGAAGAGCTCAAGAAAATGTGGGAGCCAGCGGCCCAAGGCAAGGTCATGAAGTGGAGTGACGTCAACCCCAGGTGGCCGAACCATAAACTCTCGATGTTCGGACCTGGCGCCGATTCGGGCACGTTCGACTACTTCACCGGCGCCATCAACGGTAAGGAAAAGGCATCGCGCGGCGACTTTACCGCGAGTGAGGACGACAACGTGCTGGTGCAGGGCGTGGCGCACGACAAGTACGCCATTGGCTATTTCGGCCTGGCCTACTACGTGGAGAACAAGGACAAGCTGAAGGCGGTGCCGATCGTCAACAAGGGCGCCACCAAGTCCGTTTTGCCGTCGCTGAAGACCGTCATGGATGGCACCTACCAGCCTCTGGCGCGTCCGATCTTCATCTACGTGGCCGAGAAGGCCCTGGCCAAGCCCGAGGTCAAGGAGTTCGTGACCTTCTACCTGCGGCATGCCCAAAAGCTGGTCAAGGCAGTGGGCTATGTGCCGCTATCCAAGGCGCACTACGACCAGGCGATGAAGAACTTCAACAGCAAGAAACTGGGCACGGGCTTCGGCGGCAAGAACGAAGTCGGCGTCCGGGTGGAAGAACTGCTCAAGCGCGAGAGCCATCTGTAAGCCTTGGGCCGTACTGCGCAGTAAAGAAGAAGCACGGCACGGTGTTCGGCGGCGAGGAAAAGGTAGAGATGAAGATAGAAGAGCTTCTCAAATTGAAAGAGGCTAAAAAATAAGGTCTTGTATTAAGCAAAAAAAGGCGTGATAAACACGCCTTTTTTTGCTATCATAAACGTAAACGTAAACGTCAACGCGATAGAAAAAAATATCCTATGAATCACAGCCAAAAGAGAAAAATAAAGGAAGGTGCGATAGAAACCATTCTGTTCCTCTGCGCGCTTTTCTCCGTTTTTATCACGCTCGGTATTGTTTTTATCCTTTCCTACGAATCTTTCGGTTTTTTTAAGGAAGTGTCATTAAAAGAGTTTTTCACGGGAACGCAGTGGACGCCTCTTTTTGCAGAGCCCAAATTCGGCATTCTTCCCCTTATTATGGGAACGCTGCTCACAACAGGCATAGCCCTGTCTGTTGCGCTGCCTTTAGGTTTACTGGTTGCCGTCTATCTGAGTGAATTTGCGCCCCATAAAATGAGAGAGATCATCAAGCCGGTACTTGAGCTTTTAGCTGCTGTTCCTACTGTAGTGTACGGTTACTTTGCGCTGCTTTTCCTGACCCCGATATTGCAGAGGTTCATACCGGACCTTTCGGGTTTTAATGCTCTGAGCCCGGGCATCATCATGGGGATCATGATAATACCTTATGTGAGTTCGGTAAGCGAGGATGCGATGATAGCGGTCCCCATGCATATCAGGGAGGGCTCTTATGCCATGGGCGCAACAAAATTTCAGACCGCATTTAAGGTCATCATTCCGTCCGCATTCTCCGGCATTGCAGCCGCTTTTATTATCGGCATATCAAGGGCGATAGGAGAGACTATGGTTGTCGCAATAGCGGCAGGGGGCATGCCTAACCTCACGGCAAACCCCCTGGAGCCGGTTCAGACATTGACGGCCTATATCGTCCAGGTCAGCCTGGGAGACGCGCCGCATGGGACGGTTGAATATAAAACAATATTCGCTGCCGGGATAACACTCTTTTTTATGACCCTCGGATTTAACATCTTGGGTTTCTGGCTGAGAAAACGGATACGGGAAGTTTATTAGGTATGAAAGACTTAAAAAAGCTGATTCGATACAACAAGCTCTGGAACTATCTGTTCATGATCATAGGTCTCCTGGCGACTATGCTCGGCCTTATTCTCCTGTGCGCCCTTATGGTAGATCTGGCTGTGGACGGGGCGCCGAGGTTGAGCTATAAGTTTCTCACCTCCTTCCCATCGCGGTTTCCCGAGGAAGCCGGAATACTCTCCGCATGGGTGGGAAGCTTTCTCCTGCTCCTGGTTACCGCCCTTGCCGCGATCCCCCTTGGCATTGCAGCCGGGATTTATCTTGAAGAGTATGGCAAGAAAAACTGGCTGACCGATATCATAGAGATCAACATCGTCAATCTTGCTGGCGTGCCTTCAATTGTTTACGGCCTTCTTGCCCTTGGATTGTTCGTCTATTTCTTGAAATTCGGGGAAAGCATCCTCACCGGCGGGCTTACCCTTGCCCTCCTGATTCTCCCTATGGTCATCATGGCTACCAGGGAAGCGATACGTGCAATTCCCAATTTGATAAGAGAGGCTTCCTATGCCTTGGGGGCGACCAAATGGCAGACGGTGCAGTGGCATATAATCCCCTATTCAACCGGCGGGATCCTGACAGGGATAATCATCGGGCTCTCACGGGCAATCGGTGAGACGGCGCCGATCATCACCGTCGGGGCATTAACGTTCATAGCCTTTCTTCCTACCTCCCCCATATCTATGGACTTTCCTTTTGTCTCGTTCAAGTGGCTTATGGACCCCTTTACCATTATGCCCATACAGATGTTCAACTGGGTATCGAGGCCTCAGAAGGAGTTTCAGTTAAATGCGGCGGCGGCCGGCATTATCCTCATGGTGATGACCTTGCTTATGAACGGCCTTGCCATTTATATCAGATACAGATTCAGAAAGAAGATAAAATGGTAAACAGTACACTAAAATCAGAAGTCAGGAACCTCAATTTTCATTACGGGGATCTCCATGCCCTTAAAAACATCAATCTGCCCATTGAGCGGAGAAAAGTTACCGCCCTCATAGGTCCGTCAGGCTGCGGAAAGACAACCTTCCTCAGATGCTTTAACCGCATGCATGACCTCTATCCTCATAACAGATATGGGGGCGAGATTATCCTCTATCCTGACGGCATCAACATCGTCTCGCCGGAGATAGACCCGATCGAGATAAGGATGCAAATAAGCATGGTCTTTCAGAAGCCTAATCCTTTTCCAAAGTCCATATACGAAAATGTCGCCTATGGCCTCAGGGTGAGAGGGATCAAAAAAAAACAGATACTTGATGAAAAAGTAGAGAAATCTCTCAGGGGCGCCGCCCTCTGGGAGGAGGTAAAAGACAGACTTTACGATCCGGCATTCGAACTTTCAGGAGGACAGCAGCAAAGGCTCTGCATTGCGAGGGCGCTGGCTACAGACCCGAGGATACTTCTTTTTGACGAGCCGACATCTGCTCTTGATCCCACTGCCACTTCAAGGATAGAAGCGCTTATTGTAGAATTGAAAAAAGAGGTGACCATAATAATAGTGACGCACAACATGCAGCAGGCAGCGAGGGTGTCAGATTATACAGCGTTTATGTATCTGGGGGAGCTTATAGAATTTGATAATACGGATAAGATATTTACAACCCCTGCCAACAGGCTGACAGAGGAATACATTACGGGTAGGTTCGGCTGACGGCGACTACTCAGATAGATAGGCTGAAGACTCTTAGGATACTTCAGCCTTCAGCCTTCAGGCTAAACACCTGATTAGTTACGGAGGAGGCACCATGGATGGGAAGAAACACATCAGCGACCAGTACGAAAGGGAACTCCAGGATGTCAAGGAAAGCCTTCTGTATCTGGGTGCCATGATAGAAAAGGCGATGGGAAAGGCGATAAATGCCCTTTTAGAGAGAAACTCGGAACTGGCCCGCGAGGTAATCGCCGAAGATGATCAGATTGACCAGCTCGATGTAGAGACGGAGGAAAAGTGCATCCGCGTCCTGGCCCTCAGGCAGCCCACCGCGAGGGACTTGAGGTTCATCGCCACGGCGATCAAGATCAATGGACATCTGGAAAGAATCGGAGACATGGCGGCTAATATCGCAGAAAGAGCGATTATTCTAAATGAAGAACCTCAACTGAAACCCTATATTGACCTTCCCCGGATGGCCGATATTGCCCGGGGGATGGTTAGGGAAAGCCTTGATGCCCTGGTTAATGAGAATGTTGAGCTGGCAAACAAGGTCAGGGGGGACGATGAATCCATAGATGCACTCAACGAACAGATCTTCCGGGAACTCCTTACCTTTATGCTGGAGGATCCCCGGAAAATTCATGCTTCACTTCTTATTATGCAGATAGCCAAGAATCTCGAGAGGATTTCGGATCATGCGGAAAGTATTGCCAACCGGGTGATATACATGATAACGGGCAAGATCGTGAGACATGAAACTCCTCTCAAAGCCCAGGATAAACAGATTGCGTAGTCGTTTATTTTATAAAATTATGGGCAGCTACCTCGTTTTTATGTTATTATCAGTCGCCGCGCTGACTTTTCTGATTAACCGGGAGATAAAAGGCGGACTGACCATACTTGTCATGGCCTTGTTCTCCCTGCTTGCCGCACTGATATTTTCCCGAAAAATCACGTCACCCATCCGGAAAATGGAGATATTTACCCGAAAGGTATGCAACGGCGCCCCTGCGGGGACCCTTTTGGTCGAGTCGAATGATGAACTCGGACAACTGGCAAAAAACATCAATCACCTGGTTTTGCAGCAGCAGGAAAAGATCAAGCTTGTCCATAAAGAAAAAAGAAAATTGGCATCAGCCTTCACGGCTATGGTAGAAGGGGTAATGATCCTGAACAGCGACAATCGCATAGAGTCTATGAATAACAGCCTCATGAATATCCTCGGTCGCCGGGAGGATGATATTATCAATAAAACTCTCCTGGAAGTGTTCCGGAATATGGATTTACAAAACGCCCTCGAGCGTTTTAAAGAGACGGGAGAGCCGGTTTTACAGGAAATTACTTTAGGGGGGGCATCCCCGATTATCCTGGATGTTAACATTTCCCCCATCCAGGGGCTTTCCGGGGGAGACGAGAAAACAATGATGGTCTTCCATGAGGTAACACGCCTTAAAAAGTTAGAAAATATACGGGAAGATTTTGTTGCCAATGTGACACACGAAATTAAAACGCCTCTCACGGCTATCATTGGATTCATCGAGACCCTCGAGGAAGGCGCCATTGAAGATAGAGTCACGGCAGAAAAATTTTTACGGATTATCTCCGAACATGCCCAACGTCTCAACCGTCTGGTAGATGGCCTTCTTACTCTTTCCAGCATCGAACTGGGAGAAATAAAATTGCACCTCGAAGGCATCTCAGTGGTCCATATTGTGGAAAACGCCCTCCCCGTGATTCAGGCAAAGGCGAGAGATAAGAAACTCGCCATCCATCATGATATTCCCACCGGACTTCCCCTGATCATGGCAGACAGAGATAGGGTGGCTCAGGTCATCCTGAATATTCTCGACAATGCCGTCAAATTCACACCGGAGGGGGGAAAGGTATCAATTACCGCGTTTGAAGATGGAGGGGGTTATGTTGTCGTAAGAATAGCCGATACCGGTATCGGTATACCGGCAAGTGAAATCCCCCGGCTGGGAGAACGCTTTTATCGGGTGGATAAAACACGGTCACGGGAACTGGGAGGTATAGGCCTGGGATTGTCCATTGTCAAGCATCTTATGAAAGCACATCAGGGCAGGGTAGAGATTGAAAGCTCTCCCGGCAAGAGTACAACCGTTTCCCTCTATTTTCCATGCTCTCTATAACGCCTCTATCCAATTCTGGTAGCCGCAGGCTTTAGCCTGCGTTTTGTAACATATTGAAAGTAAATAAACTCTATGGGTTTGCATAAGGACTACGATGTTATCGTGGTGGGAGGAGGTCACGCCGGCTCGGAAGCGGCCCTGGCTGCGGCAAGGATGGGCTGTGCGACTCTTCTCTTTAATATCAATCTCGATTCCATCGCTTTGATGTCGTGCAATCCGGCGATCGGCGGCCTGGCCAAGGGTCAACTCGTCAAGGAGATTGATGCCTTAGGCGGCGAGATGGGAAAGGTCGCCGACAGGACAGCCGTTCACTTCCGCCTGCTGAATGCCTCGAAGGGGCCGGCCGTTCAATCCACGCGGTTCCAGTGTGACAAGCAACTTTACCGGCTTGCCATGAAGGCCATCCTGGAAAAGGAGAAGAACCTTCATCTCCGTCAGGCCCTTGTGGATCGCCTGATAATCGCCAGGGACAGGGTGATTGGCGTGGAGGATAATACCGGTTTCTTTTACGGCGGGAAGACCGTGATCATTACTACGGGGACGTTTCTGAATGGATTGATCCATGTCGGGACGGCCCGTTACCCGGCGGGACGGGCCGGTGAAATCGCCTCGATTCAACTGGCGGCCTGTCTTAAGGGGCTTGGTTTTGAAATGGGCAGGATGAAGACAGGAACTCCCCCCAGGTTAAGGGCCTCATCCATTGATTTTTCAAAGCTGGAACGCCAGGATAGCGATCCCGATCCGCAACCATTCTCATTTACCACAGAGAAACTGCGTGCAGAGAGGCTTCCCTCGTATTTCAGTTCTACAACCAAGGAAACACACCGGCTCATCAGAGACAATATCGGACAATCTCCACTCTACTCCGGCATTATCAGAGGGATCGGCGCCCGTTACTGTCCTTCCCTCGAAGATAAGGTAATGCGCTTTGCCGATAAAGAAAAGCATCCGGTGGTTCTGGAGTTTGAAGGTCTCGATACCGAGGAGATTTACGCCAAAGGTCTGGGCAACAGCATGCCGCCTGCGCTTCAGGAAGATATTGTCCACAGTGTTCCCGGCCTCGAAGAGGCTGAGATCATGCGGTCAGCCTACGCTATCGAATATGATTTCGTACAACCGACACAACTGAGAAGGACCCTGGAAACCAAACTCGTGGCGGGTTTATACCTCGCCGGACAGATCAACGGGACTTCCGGCTATGAGGAGGCTGCCGCACAGGGGCTGTGGGCCGGCATTAACGCCGCACTGGCGGTACAGAAAAGACCTCCCTTTATTCTCCACCGGTCTGATGCCTACATGGGGGTCATGATTGATGACCTCGTGATCAGGGGTGTTGATGAACCGTACCGGATGTTTACCTCGAGGGCCGAATACAGGCTGATCCTGAGGGAGGATAACGCCGCCATCCGTCTGATGGGTAAAGGATATGACCTGGGTCTGATCTGTCGGGATCACTATGAACATCTCCAGGAAAAGGTCCGGCAGGTGGAGGAGGGCATCAAGAAGCTCTCTGCCGTAAAAGTCTACCCCAACCAAGATGTCAACACGACCCTTGTCAAAATGGGATCTAAACCGATTAAAAATCCGGCAACCATGTACCAGCTCCTCAAACGGAATGAAATTGCCTACGATGACCTGAAAGTTTTTGCTGGATGGGAACCGGCGCCGGATCGGATGGTGAAAAAACAGATCGAGATCGAGGCTAAATACGAAGGATACATAAAACGGCAGGTCGAGGCGGTCAAAAAGATGGCCGAACTGGAGGATAAAAAAATCCCTCCCTTCGTGGACTACTCCTCCATCCCGGGACTTTCCACCGAACTGAAGATGAAATTAACCGGATTAGAACCTGCCACCATCGGACAGGCCGAACGGATACCAGGAATGACGCAGGCCGCCCTTACGGCCATTCTGATTACGATAAAGAAGATGGAAATAGAAGCCGGCCCTCCAAAAAGAAATAGGGGTCGGGGGTCAGGGATTAGGGATCGGTGTTTGTAGGGGGGTTTCCGACCCCTGACCCCTGATTTTACTCCCCCCGACCACAATCCTGACAGGCCGGATTCCTCTTCACCCGGAGGAAATTCATCTCTCCTGACAGACCGTCCCAGAGCAGCAATCTGTTTGTCAGCAGTTTTCCTTTACCCGTAAGGTACTTAATAACCTCGGTCGCCTGGATGGAACCGATCACACCCGGGGTCACCCCGATGATGGGAAAGGTCTCCGCCGGGGGAGTTTGGGGAAAGACACATCTCAGGCAGGCCGTTTGATAAGGGATGACCGTCATGACCTGGCCGTGGAACCCCCGCACGGCGCCGTGAAAAAAGGGAATATGACGTATAACGGCAACACTGTTCAGGAGATGCCTGGTGGGGAAATTGTCCAGTGCATCAACGATTAAGTCGGCATCCCCCACAATCCCGTTTACATTTACTTCCCCAATCGTGCAGGAGATCGTCTCTACCTCCACATAGGGGTTCATGGCCCGTATCTTCTCTTTTGCTGAGGCTGTTTTTTTTCTGCCCACGTCGGAGGGCCAGTGCAGGGTTTGCCTGTTGAGGTTGCTTACTTCCACGGCATCATTATCGGCTATTACGATACGTCCGACGCCTGCAAAAGCAAGGTATGTGGCTATCGGTGAGCCCAGCCCCCCCGCTCCAGCGATCAGGATTTTAGCCCCTTTGAGCCTCTCCTGGCCCTCCCTCCCTATGAGGGAAAGCTGCCGGTTGTATCGCCTCAGTTCTTCACCGGTTATTATTTCCCTTTCTTCAGGCATATTATTAGGTATTTAGGCTGAAGGCTGAAGGCTGAAGGAGCCTGATAGCCTCCTAACAGTCTTCAGCCTTCAGCCTTCAGTCTTCAGCCTTCAGCCTTATTTTCTGTTAGGTCTCAGATTTGTCACCTGCCCATCTCCAGCAGCCGGGATCAGCAGCCATGATATCGCCTGTATAGGTATATGCCCTCCTCCTGCACCCCCCGCAGATATACCTGTACTGACATTTCCCACACTTGCCCTTCAGATTTTCCCTGTTCCTTATGATTTTAAACAACTCCGCATTTTCCCAGACATCCTTTAATTTTTCCTTCCTTAAATCACCCACTTCCAGGGTCATTATATCCCCTGCCGTCACTTTTCCGGAAGCGGTTATACAGTAACTATATATGTTGCTGATACACCCCACGCAGAAATCGTAAAAATTGCAGGGTTCATTCGGATCAGCGCAGATCCTCTTACAGTATTCGTCTTCGGCGACGATATAGCGGTTTTCAAATGACACCCTCTGCCATCCGTACCGGTCTTGCGCTTCCAGTAAATACCGCTGTGCCCTTTCCAACTGCTCCTTTGATAATGTCCATTCTTTTCCCTCAGAGGCCCTCCCCAACGGCAGAAACTCAACCATGGTAAAATCCACCCCCATATTTATGGAAAGCTCTACCATCTTTTCCAACTCATCATAATTTAGGTTCGTAAGTGTCATGATCAATATTACCTTGGGAACACCGACTTTTACCAGGTTCCGGAGAGCATCCATCGTCCTCTGGAAAGAGCCTTCCCCTCTATTCCAGTCATGATTCTTTTCCATGCCATCCACGCTAATCTTTACCTGGGAAAGTCCCGCCCTTGCCAAATCCCGGCAGAGACGCTCATCCAAAAGGTAACCGTTACTGTTCATTGCCACATGCATCCGGCTGGATGCATATCTCACTATATCAACCAGATCTTCCCTCAAGGTTGGTTCCCCCCCGGCAAACATCACTATCTCCGTGCCTGCTTCGGCAATATTATCAATGATAGTAAATACCTCTTCTGTACTCAGTTCATGATGAGGGGGCTCTGGGGAAGCTGGAGGATAGTACTTAGCATCGGCAAAACAATACTTACAGTTCAGGTTACAAGCGTCGGTGAGACTAAACCACGCAAAGAGGGGCTTACATTCCGCTACTGCCCGGTAAAACTTCTCCCGTGTGATCTCTAAAAAATTGTCTTTTTCATTTTCCATCTTTCATCTCTTTAAGAGCCTGTCCCGAAATAGATTTTCCAGACCTTCCGGTAAGTTCCGAATGTCATCCATCAGATAAACCGTCCCCCGGGGATACCGTTCCAGCAGAAACTGTCTTGTCTGGAGATTACACCCACACCCGATAGTTATGAGTTCGATCCTGTTTTTCTGGCAGTACTCCAGGGCATCAAGCACGTTCAGTCCGCAATTTGCAGCCCCATCGGTAATATGGATGATCAGCTTTCTTTTGTCGTCCTTTTTCATGAGTATGGCAGCAGCCATAATTGCCTGACCCGTCGGGGTTTGGCCTGTAGGCATTATGGTGTATAATTCACCTCCCTGGTATAGCCGTACGAGATTGCACCGGCGGGTCTGTTCCTGATAACCGAAAACTTCCAGATGATTGAAGAAACCTTTCGCCGCTTCCGTAAGGGAGACAAAAGTCTGTTCCGCTACTGTCCACGGTCTCTCGGTTATTCCCCTTCCCGCCATGGAGGCCGAAGCGTCCGCCACAATACTGATGTTCCATGAATAATCAGAACCTGAAATATCTTTCCTTTTAAATATCTTACCATCCAGAGGTACACGATAGAGTCTCCGGGCGTCTATTTTTCCCATATCCACGCCCCTGATGATACCTCTTATTCTCGATCTTCTAATAAGGGTCTTCTGCTTCTGAAATATCCTTTTTAAACGTTCCACCTGTGATTGATCTACACTCACATTGCATTTGGCAACTGCACGGCTGAAAGTCGTATTCATTTGTTGTGCCTGAGGGTCCTCAATAGCCACCGATATATGTTGGGTTAGATCAGACTCTCCCTCCTCCAGCTTGAAACTGATCTGAGCGGCAAGTTCCTCATCAAGGCCAGGTGACTCCTCCTCTTTTTCTTTAGGATCATCCCGATCGGGATTCTTTTCCTTTTCTTCTCCTGCCTCAGGCATCTTGACCTTGGGACCGCTCTCATCCTGAATATTCACCCCGTCGGGATAAGGGGCAAGTCTTTCCCACATCTTGATGATCGAAGAAATGCCGTCCCACATCTCAAGGTATATCTCAACTCTTTTATTCCTCCTCTCCGCCAGGGTGGAGAGATTCTTTACATCTCTGATTGTATCGGAGTATTTCAACATGATAGCTATCAGGTCGTCATAGTAAGGATGGAGATTAGGAGGCAATGTTTGCAGAAATATTTTTTTCCGCCATAGACTTGCCAAACTTGATGCCGTCGGCGGGAGAGAAGGGTCCCTCTCTGTTTTGTCGGCAATGGATTTCCAATACTTCGAGAGGTAAAGGCGCCAGACGGTAGGGCGAACCTGTTCATCTATGTACAGGTCTTCCGCGACAGAGATAAAACTGCTGAGATAATCTTTCATCCCTTCCGCTGAGGGGGAAGCCCGTTGTTTGACCTGGGTTTTTACCCAATCACCCCATTCAATACACCAGAAGGCCTCACGGACAACCTCTCCTACCAGAAGGTCAATTTTTCGGAAAGGAATAGGGTAAATTCCTCTGACTTCGGCCGGATTCAGGATAATAGAGTTATCTTCCGAAGCGGACATTCCCTGCCAGTAAATAGGCTTGACATTACTGCCGATGTGACCGGCCACCTTGCGCATGGCAGTTAGAGCTGTAGCCAGTTCAGTTGCCTCAAGACGGGAATAATTCTTTCGCCAGTACCTGGAGTACGCCTTTTGGGGGCCTTCTGGAACTTTATAATTCTTCACTGGCGTATTATTATTACTATCGGCAATTTTGGCGCTCACCGGTTGTATTTGGCCTCCCTAAGACGGAATATAATTTGGTGGAACATATCGTTCGTAACGACGAGGTTCCACCTCCGTATCACCCGTTTCCACATGGATGGAAAGGAGCAACGACTCGAGGACATCCATGGAAATCTGAAGACTGTAGATAACGGCCTCCCGTAAAGGCGCCCCCACGGCTGCGAGTTCCGCAATCATCAGAGAGTGTCGTATAGAGATATCAATGGGCGTCTGTTTATTACTCCTCAGCCTGCTTACTATGTTGAGAATATCAGATGCCAAAGATGGGGCAATGCCGGTTTTAATGACAAGTATCTCCTTTTCTACACTCACAGGAGGGTATTCAAGATGGACGCGATAAAACCGGTCTTTCAGGGCGGCATCCATCTCATCCGTACCTGAAAATTCTACACCTTCATTCATGGTAGCAAAAAAAATCAACCGGGGAGCTACATCAACCATTCCAAGCTCATCAATCCAGATGCTTCGCTCCTCTGACAGTACCGAAAATAGCTCATTCAAGGCATGGGGATTCTCTGACCTGTTGATCTCTTCCAGATGTATGACACACCCAGGGACACGAATAGCCCTGGGAAATAGGAAACTCTGATAAAAGGTCTCTCCTTCTTTCAACCTCTGTTGCCCAAAGAGCTGCCCGGCCTCTGAGAGGAGCCCTACCTGAAAGGTAGCCATAGGCCTCTGATAATAACTGGCGAACTGTCTTACCAGAGAGGATTTACCGCACCCCTGATTACCGGTTACCAGGATGTTGATCGGGTGCTTCTCCGAGAGCTTCTCCAGCCTGTCTATATTGATCCTATCCTCATCGAGGACAAAAAAGTTTGGATCTAAGGCTGGAACCTTCAACTGTTTCGCAAAATCAACCATGTTTAAATCCTCCGACCTTTCCTTAATGGGGCGAGCCGCTTCGCGTCTCGCCCGATACCGAGCTGAGCCGAAGGCTCAGCTCGGTATTCACTCTCACTGTGGCCATGGGGAAAATATCTCGTCGGGGTGATCGAAAATATAACCCAGGCTTGTCCCCGCATCCTCCCGAGTAGCCCTGGC
>MNZP01000110.1:15400-20892 GCA_001873675.1 Syntrophaceae bacterium CG2_30_49_12
GGGATCGAGATTCATTGATGTAATCCACCGTTCCAAAAGTACTCCGCCAGGTTTCCACATCTCCATCGTCTCCCGTTCCGAAACCCAGGCCTTGATCCTTATCCCATGCTGCCGGAGTATCTGCCAGACCTCTTCACTTTTACGTTTATCGCAGTACACCATCATGACAGCCTCCGCCAGACCGAGGTTCGCAGAAGGGTTACGATCATATTTGATACAGGGTATGGCCTCCTCTTCTACGTACCGGTCAAGTTTTCGGGCCAATTCATCAAGCTGGGGTCTTTCCCCCAAGAAAATCCACTTCCCCCAGTATTGAAGAACATCACCGTTGGTGAGCTCCCGTCCCTCATATACCGTGTACTTCTTGCCCTCGAATATTTTGGGGTGGAAGACAAAGATAAAATGGGACTCCGGTTTATCTACAATCATCTTTTTTTATCACCCCCCGGCCGCAAAAGGAATAATGCTTACTTCATCGCCATCCTTCACAGGGGTGGCCAGCCCGTCCAGTGATCGGAGATTCTGTCCGTCAAGAAAGATCATAATAGAACTACTAATTTCTCCCTTTTCATCAACCATCCTGCGTCTAAAGCCGGGGAATTTACTGTCAAGATCATCAATGCACTCCCCTATGGTTTTCCCCTCACAGGTGGCCTGATCGGAACCACCGAACCAATCTTTCAATGAACCTGGAATTATTATCGTAATGCTCATTATTTAATCTTTTATAAGCTGGATTCTCTTTTGAACATTGGCCGCCTTTTCCATTTCTTTCTCCGCTTCGTAAAAGGACTGAAGCTTTTCGAGATAGGCCACAAGGGCCTTCTTCCACCCGTTCTCCGAAGCCGTATCGGCAGCGGCCTTCAAAATCATCTCAGGACACCTGTGATGTCGCACAAGCAAACCGGTGGCAATGAGTTTCGAGAGGGGGTCTTTTATGCTGGTAATTTCCCGTTTCATATCCTCTTCCCCCCCATGCCTGAGAGTCTTGAGGAAATCCCTGTACTCCCCGGGAAGCAAACTTTCGTCAACCTGATCAAAGGCGCCCTTCAGAAAGTTGTAAAAGTTCCTGCTCCTGGTATCCTGTTGCACAGACTCTATCTGTAAATAATCACGGTCATCGAAGTCCTCAAGGACGGCAACACTTACGGCATATTTGGTCAGGTAAGCCATCGCCATGGCTTTCAGATCGCCGCTTTTCTTCATCTCTTCTATAGTTTTAGAGAAGTGGAATTCGGCGATCTTAGTCTTGCCGATTAAATAGTTTTTCTTATAACTTTCCAGACGATGAAAGCTCACATTTTTCCAGTCAGGGACAGGCTTTGATCCACACCCGAAGACTAAAATAGAAAAAGCGAATAAATATAAGAATATCTTCATGGAAGTTTTATCTCAGGCTTCTCTTTAAAGGGTATTTTTCTGTTTATTTCCTTTACCAAATCATTAATGGAATTCACGGTCGTATCAATCTCGCTTCTCAATAGCTTAAGATCCGTCGTGGCCTCAGCCGTATCAGCGCTGATCTTGACGACATTATCAAGGGCGGTATCTATTTTCCCAAGTTTAACAAGCAAGTCTTCAAGGATTTTGCGCACCAGGGGGAGAAGACCCTCTTTACCGTACATCGTTTCATCCGTTTTTGCCGCCATTGTATCCACCTTTGTAAGGATGGAATCAACCCGAGCGGTGACTTGTTCGGAGTTTTTCAAAATTTCTCGCACATCTTCTTTAAGGATGGAATCAACCCCGGCGGTAATTTGCTCGGAGTTTCTTAAAATTTTTCGCACGTCGCCCTGGGGATCAGCCAGATTTGCCGTCACTTTTTCGACATTTGCCGTTATCTTATTCACTTCTTCAAAGATCGGCTGGAGTTTCTTTATCGCCTCGTTGATATCATTGGCTCTGGCAACCTCCGGCACTTTTTCCTCTGACAACACGGGACTGCTCAAGTCATCCGTCAAAACGACGATACGGGAGGAACCGATGAAAGGTTTATAGACGATGAACCTGCTTTTTGACCGTACCCACTTGACGTGACGTTCCGGCACCCTGATCTTTATAATAACACTTCCTTTCTCACTGAGTTCTAAGGTATGGACAACACCTATCTTGAAACCCGAAAAAACGACCGGCATTCCCTCTGTCAGTTCTTCACCAGATTTTGACGAGAGGGTAAAGGTATGCACTTCCTCAAAGACTCCTTTTTTATAGGCTACATACCCTACGGAGCCAATGATCAAGAGTGTCGTCACGATGACAAACAACCCGACTTTGAATTCAATTTTAGTAGGCATCATTCATCCTATAACGCTCTTTGTTCCATGTATAGTCGAAAATATGGCACTCGTCGAACAGATCATCGCCCGTTTTTATGGCCTCGTCAATAAAGGAGGCGTCTTTAAGATCCGGTATTATCGTGAAAGGTTTGTCAATCACGATAACGGCATCTGCAACCATCGCGGCCCTCAAGAGCATCACACAAAATCGTTCTCTGTTAGTTAAAGCAGGGTTTCTTTTATATGCCGTGTTTTCCATACCATATCTTCGCAGATATGCAAAGACCAGATGTTCCGCTTCAGCTCTCGGTAGATTCTGGTGATACTCCTTGATCAGGGCAATATTGATCCACACATCAAGGTTCGATATGAGAGGCGCATCAAGGGAAACCAAACCTAGTCGCTGCTTGTTTTTTGCGATAAATTCTTCCAACTCTCTGTTGAGTATATCTTTGTCTTCAAAGAGCCTTAAATAGACCTTGCGATTAATGTCAGCACCTCAATAATCACGATGGAAATAAAGACCTTTACCATCCCGTTTAAGACCGAAATGGGGATACTGGTCAAATCGTCGGAAGCAGTCATACCGTATCGTATGGGAAGTAATGTAACAAAAAAACCAAAGGTGAAACATTTTAAAATGAGAATAATTATATCAGAAAAAACAATCGAAGTTAATAGAACACGGACATAAGCATCCGCACTCATCCCCAGTATCATCCCGGAGAATAATAAACCACTTGTCAAAACCACAATGGAAAAAAGGCTGCTCAATAAGATAAGTGATATCATACCATTGATGATCCTTGGTAAGAACAGGTAGTTGATGACATCAATATTAAACACTTCCAACGTTTTTAATTCCTTATTGACTTTCATCACGGCAACTTCGGTATTAATGGCAGAACCTGACCGCAGGGCAATCAGCATTACCGTAATAAAGGGGGACATCTCTGTAACCACAAAGCCCATCAAGATGTGCCCTAAGTATCCTCCCAAACCCAAGTCCCTGATAACTTTAAAAACGATACCGGTCAAAAGTGAACCAAAGATAACCGAAGCAGTTATAAATAAGGGTAAAATCTGGACAGAGGTAAAGTATATCTGATCGATGAGAACCGCCTTCATGGCGCTGTTGTAAGTTTTTCTGTCAAACATCCTGAAAATAATCTTAATGGCAAAGGAAATGGTATCATGTAACGATTTGATTGTACTGAGAGAGGCATTGCCTAAACGTTCTATGGCAGCAATCATAGTTTTCACACAAGACTGAAGGCTGAAGACTGTAGGCTGAAGGCTGAAGGATGAAGGCTGAAGACTGAAGACTGAAGGCTGAAGGATGAAGGATAAGAATCGTAAGTCGGTTTCATCGCTTTAAGCAGTTTGTACTCACGCATGTTTTTCCTTTAGCCTTCAGCCTTCAGCCTATCCACCTGAGATGAAGGCGTAAGCGGTAAACTTGCCGTCATGGCTTAGACTGATATCAATCCCGGCAGGCTTATCTTTTAAGTATACGAAGGGGGGACCTGAGGCGCCTTCGGAACGCCGTATCTCAATTTCTTCTGGAGTCCGATTCAGAAATACCGAGAGATGTCTTCTGATAGTTTCACGCAGAAAGGCCGATTCATATCCCACTATAGCTTTCCTGACTGGGGGAAGAAGGTCCACCTTCCAGACGACGGAATCTATTCCTCCTGAAAGATCCATGGTCCCGATACAGTGTATGTAATCGCAGGTAATGAAGAATCTTATTTTAACTTTGCCCCACGGTGTATCAGTAATCCCAGGAATATGGCCATTTTCGAGGGGAGACCTGCCTGCCTCTTTCCAACCTTCCGGGCGGCTTACTTTATAAAGTAACGGAATGAAAGGAGCGCCGGCAATAGATTTTCTTATAATCTTATACGCCGTTTCCTTACCGGCCCATAAAGCCCAGAGCACGATATCAGGATGCGAAGATTCAAATATCTGCCTCTGTTCATCTGGAATAAAAACGCGGTTGACGAAGCGTATATTCCGGCTCTTTCCCCTCGCACCGGGATCGGTCAAGTCCACTATATCGTTGCCCACGTAAGGCAAAGTAATCTTCCTCCAGTTGCGCCAGGCGTTTTACAATCTCCTCGGCGTAGTATCGTTGCGCGCGCAGACCGCTATCTTCCGTCTTTTGGGGTGTAAGGACACTCATGAGCGCGGTAAAACGCTCACCAAACTTAGGAATTGTTCCGTAGGTATCCTGACCGTCACCCCGGAGATAAATACACATAACTTTGCAATTATCAACATCCTTGATAAAACGGCCCACGCCGTAAGAGAAATTTTCCGTATCCACACGACCGGTACGGGAACGCCCCCCCTCCGGAAAAATCATCAGGGGCTGCTTCTTCCTTAAGATATAGGCACATTTATCGAGTGTCTTTTTCATCTGCCTGCGATCGCCGCCACGATTGACGGGAATACATTTGGCCAGATAACAGAACACCGACAGGAGGATGCTCCGCTGAAAATTGTCTCGTTCCGGTAAATTCCATGGAAGCATTCGATAATGCCTGAAGTGAGCATACAGTGGTGTAGTTGCATAAAGTAAGACAAAAGAATCAATCATCGTAAGGTGATTGGCACAGATGATCCATGGGCCTTTGTGATTTTTGAGTTGCAGGGAAAATTCACGCCTGAGTTCCTTCAGACCCCTCACCCGGTACCTCATCACGGCAATAGCAGTGAAATACAGGGGACCAAAGATAAAGATTGCCATTCGACCCAGAATGTATTGAAGTTGTAGAAGCCCTCTGGTTACACCTGTTATCATCACCCATTCTCCGGAATAGAATCTTAAGCAGTTACCTCTATTTTACCCTTTATAATCTCCAGAGCATCTCCTATGGTTCTTATTTTATCCGCCTCATCATCTTCTATACTGATGCCAAAAACGTCTTCGCATTTGATAATAACATCTACGAGACGCGCGGAATTTACCTTGAGATCATTTAAGATATGGGTATCTCTCGTAGCTTTTTCAAGCTCTTCCGGATTTTTTGTGTAAAGTCTCAAAATATTCGTGATTTCTTCATAGATTTTCTTTTCGTCCATACTTTTTTCTCCTCGTAAAATTTTTTTTTAATTATCCTGTGATGGACTCGTAAAAAGTCGTCACACCGGTGAAAACCGGTGTCCAGGCATCCTGTAACTATTCAGGTTCAAAGTTCCGGGGTTCACGGT
>MNZP01000047.1 GCA_001873675.1 Syntrophaceae bacterium CG2_30_49_12
AAGAGATTTTGTAAATTTTATTGTTTTTTCACCCCTAATAACTTATATTCTAAAAAAATAGCGAGGGAGAAATGTCGGACAAAAAAAAGGTAGCAGTTATGTTCTCCGGGGGTACTGATTCCACCTATGCCGCCTGGTCACAGATGTCCCATTACGATGAAATACGTCTCGTGACCTTTACAAGGCATGGTTTAAAAAAATTACAAAACCCGGAGGGAATCATTGAGCGCCTGCGGAAGGTATTTCCAGATAAGGAAATTATCTATGATCAGGTAAGCAACGAAGACATATACCAAAAAATGACCCCCCATGAGGAAAAATGGGAAACTCATCAGTTAGTGCTTAGCCAGGAAATAGGTCCGCTCTGGGAAGACTCGCATGGCCAGTGTTCAGGACGGGAAGCGTATGATGCTAAAAAAGTTACACTGTTTATGGCAAATGAATGTTTACAGTGTAAAATAGCAATGCATCTTGCGGCAATAAAATACTGTAGAGAAAATAATATTGCCCATCTTTGCGATGGCGGCAACGTTGAACAATTGGATGATGGTTCTCAGCTCGAAGAGGTGAAGGCTATTGCACGTGAAATTTTTGGCCGGTTTGGTATCCGCTATTTCTCGCCGGTATTGCATGTTTCTGCAGAAGAAAGGGGCAGGACCCTGTTTGAGGCGGGGATCACTGATCATTTAGACCATAAGCAGCTTGAAAAAGCCCACCAGATTCCATCGTCACAGATCCAGTGTACGGTGCCGTCATCTGTCCTATGGACGGTTTGTATATTCCCCTGGTTGGTGTACGACGGTCAATCCTGCAGCGAGTATGTTGAGATGTGTTGCAATTATTACAGGTATGAGATGGAAAGAGGTATAGAAATCATGGACTTGAAACCTTAGTCATCAGTCATACGTCTTTTGACTTACGACTTATGACTTGCAACTCAATAATTATATCATCCCCCTTCCGGGAAACTTTTTTGTAAGACAATCTGAGGGCGTCACCGATGATTTTGCTTCCCAGATCACCTACCGCCTCGATCCCCTTTCCTATGATTTTAGGAGCGATGACAATTATCACCCTGTCGGCCAGTTCCTCTTTTAAAGTAGAGGTGATAATTCCCGCCCCCCCTTCCACAAGAATCGAGGATATCTCTCTTTTCCCCAGTTCGGCAAAGAGTTTTTTCAGGTTTATGCGGCAGTTGTTGTCCTTGACGACCGTCAGTATTTCAATACCCATCTCCTCCAGGCGGGCACGTTTTTCAAAGCTGGCATGACAAATGGTGGCGATGATCGTCTTTGCCGTGTCCTGATTCTTAAGAATCCGCGCCTTTAGCGGGATGCGCAAGTGGGAATCAACGACGATCCTTACCGGATTTTTCCCCCTCACGAGGCGTACAGTCAGATCGGGGTCATCCTGGAGAACAGTACCGATACCGACTAAGATGCCATCATGGATACTTCTCAGTGTGTGGGCAAACCTGAGTGAAGCAGCGGAGCTGATCCATCGTGAATGACCAGCGCCGGTAGCGATCCTTCCGTCTAGAGTCTGGGCGAACTTGAGGGTCACAAAGGGCAGCCGGGTCTTGATGAACTTAAAAAACTTCTCGTTTTGCTGTTTGCATTCTTTTTCCAGGATGCCGACGGTCGTTTCAATGCCATGGTTTTTTAGGGCTTCGATGCCTTTGCCCGAGACAAGAGGATTCGGGTCAGAGGTTCCGATGACCACCCTGGCGGGCTTACAGGTGATAAGGGTTTCGACGCAGGGGGGAGTTCTGCCGTAATGGTTGCATGGCTCCAGAGTAACATAGATGGTTGCACCTTCCACCGCCTCTGAGGCATTGCGGATGGCATTGATTTCAGCGTGATTACCTCCGTATTTCTCGTGGTATCCTTCCCCAATGATCCGACCTCCCTTCACAATAACGGCACCGACCATGGGATTGGGACTTACCCACTTCTCCCCTCTTCTGGCAAGCCTCAAGGCACGTCGCATATAGAATTCGTCTACCAATATTTTACAACTTCCTTTCAGGGGTCAGAATCCAGAATCCGGAAGAAAATCATTTCCATTCTAACGAGGTAATTGCAAAAGTTCAATTCTGGTAGCCGCAGGCTTTAGCCTGCGTTTTGTCACATATTGAAAACAAAGAGAACACGCAAACTAAAGTTTGCGGCTACATTTTAATTTCAAGACTTTTGCAATTGGCTCTAACTTTTAACTTATATGTGTGTATTATGCAATACAGGATTTTTATTGTTGATGGTTTTTGGAATATGCTGTAGAAATATCTCAAGATTATCTTATCGTGAAAGGGGATGGGCATGAAAGGAATCGTATTGGCCGGGGGACTGGGAAGCCGATTATATCCACTGACAAAAGTTACGAACAAACACCTTCTTCCAGTTTACAACGAGCCTATGATCTACTATTCCATCAGGACATTGGTAAATGCCGGTATTAGCGAGATCCTGATCGTAACCGGCGGCAACAACGCAGGGGACTTTCTCAAACTATTAGGTAATGGGAGTGACTTCGGTTTGAAGCACCTCAATTATACTTATCAGGAAGGGGAAGGAGGGATTGCCGCCGCCCTTTCTCTGGCGGAATTTTTTTCTGATAACGGGAAGATTATTGTTATCCTCGGCGATAATATCATTGAAAAGAATATTCGAAAAGCTGTTGAATCTTTTAAAAAACAGAAGGAGGGGGCCCGAATCATGCTGAAAGAGGTGCCTGACCCACAGCGTTTTGGTGTCCCCGTATTCGATGGCGATCGGATTGTTAATATTCTCGAAAAACCATCTGCTCCCCCCTCCGATTATGCGGTGACCGGCATCTATATGTATGACAGACGAGTCTTTGATTTTATAAAAATGCTGGAGCCATCGGAAAGGGGAGAACTGGAAATTACAGATGTCAATAATTTTTATATCAGAGAAGGAAAGATGGAATGGGATATCCTGGATGGCTGGTGGACTGATGCCGGCACCTTTCAATCCCTGCAATGTGCGGGAAATATGGTGGCCCAAACGGGGGCGAACAAGTTAAGTGCCTAAAGTTATTTAAAATGAAATATCCATGGGCCTTCGGCTCACAAAGGAGGATGAAAATAAGTCAGGCGAGACGCCTGACCTACCATGGGTGGTAATCTTATAACCAGTAGGACAGGCGTCTCGCCTGTCAGAAGCGTATTTTCAGGTGAAAATTTCATATTATCAAGTTGTGAGTTAAAGGGAAGGGAATATTATGATTGAAGGAGTCATAGTTAAAAGGTTGAAGGTTATCCCTGATGAGCGGGGCAGATTGATGGAGATCCTGCGTGCCGATGATGAGATGTATAAGGGATTCGGCCAGGTATATATGACAACCGCTTATTCCGGGGTGGTAAAGGGATGGCATTATCATAAAAGGCAATCCGACAACATGGCCGTGGTCAAGGGGATGATGAAGATTGTTCTCTATGACGGTCGCCGGGATGCGGCGACCTATGGTGAAGTTGCCGAATTCTTTGCCGGCGAGCACAACCCTATTCTGGTGCATATTCCCCCTTACGTCTATCATGGGTTTAAATGCATCTCTACGGAAGAGGCCGTTGTGATCAATGTCCCTACAGAGGTATACAATTATCAGGAGCCGGATGAATTCAGAGTGCATCCCCACGATAATGATATCCCTTATGATTGGGATAGAAAAGATGGTTAGGTCAGGCGTCAGTCGTCAGTCTATAGGCTATGGGCAAGGGGTAGAAGGGTCGTATGGGTGTGTTTTTAGATATCGTCATTGGCATGGTGGGCGCTGTCGTGGGAAGTTTTCTCAATGTCTGCATCTATCGTATCCCTGAACACCGGTCAATCGTTTTCCCGTCTTCCCATTGCCCGAAATGCCGGCATCCCATTAAACCATGGGATAACATCCCTCTCGTCAGTTATCTTATTTTAAGGGGAAGATGCCGCCACTGTGAGGGGAAAATTTCCCTTCAGTATCCCCTTGTCGAGCTGATCACGGCAGCTATGGCCTTGCTTCTCTTCTGGAAGTTTGGCCTGTCTGTCAAATTCCTCTTTTCTTTTATCTTTACCTGTTCCCTGATAGTTGTTGCTTTTATAGACCTTCACCATCAGATTATCCCGGATTTGATAACCCTGCCCGGCATCCCCCTGTTTTTCCTGGGAGCGGTTTTTTTCATGGATATTCACGTAAGGGAGGCGCTTTTAGGGATACTGTTAGGGGGCGGGGTCCTGTATATCATTGCTTTTGTGTATGCATTGCTGACAAAGAGAGAGGGAATGGGAGGGGGAGATATCAAGCTGCTGGCCATGTTAGGGGCATTTTCCGGGTGGAAGTCCCTGCTGTTTATCCTCCTTTTGAGTTCTTCCCTCGGCGCTCTTGTCGGTATTACGGTGATGATTGTAAAGGGGAAGGACATGAAATATGCCATTCCCTTCGGGCCCTTTCTTTCCCTTGCTGCTGTGGCCTATATCTTCTTTGGTGGTT
>MNZP01000103.1 GCA_001873675.1 Syntrophaceae bacterium CG2_30_49_12
CGGTCAGACTCCCCTGCAAGCCTTCAACGGCGGAAGCCGGGGTAAGGACGCTAAATTTCATTTTCCTGCCCTTCCTGGCATGGTCACCCTCGACCAGGATGGAGAAGTTTGGCCCCAGGAATGGTTTGTTCAGTTCCCCTTTTCCTGCAAGCGCCCCGCTCTTATCTTCTATGATCTTATAGGAATCGGGGCCGTCAAACTTAAGAACATAACTGCACTCTTCGACAACCGACCCGACGTCGAGCGGTTTGATGGAAATCGGCCTGATCAGTCTTTTCTTCGCCAGACCCTCTCTGGAAGAGAATAAATCTTCCAGCTTTGCCTTCAACCGATTGATGAGAATACCGATCATTTTGTGCTCCGGCTCTGCCTGGAGCTGATAATTGATCGCCTTTACCGCTCTTTCAGAGACTGTGCGGCTTTTCAGTATCTCCACCTGTGTCTGGATCATGGCCTGAGGCAGGCTCCCCCCGGTGATAAAACTCTCCTCCAGGAGACTCTTTACATTAGTTGAAGCGCCCCCTTTTTTGTAAATCTGGATAACCGATTTTGACTCGTAGACAGGAGCGGTCATGAGTGTTTTCACCATAACAGCCAGCAGCGCCACGCCGGCAATGATGCCGATCAACCACCTTCTCTGGAGCATAACGCTCAGGTAGCTGCGAAGATCGATTTCATCATCAGTAGTATATCTTGTGTCGTCCATATGATACGGCCCCGCGGGTAGAGTTTACGGGTTAAACCCTGCGTTAAGAATGGTCTGTATAACCCTCGTTGTTGTCAATGTCGGGAGCATCTGACTCAAGAAGACGTTCCAATCTGCGATGGCAGTCCTCGCAACATAGACGGTATCACCCTTCTCGAGATAGAATCTTTCCAGACTTTTTCCTTCCATCATTTTAAGGACATTTACGGCGTAGACCTCCGGCTTTTGGGGATCTCCCCGAACCACGACAACCTGAGACCGATTGGCGGTCTCCCTGAATCCTCCACAGAAACTTATCGCCTCCCTCAGATCCATCGGATCGGTAAAGTACCTGACCCCCGGCACATTAACCTCGCCAATCACAAAGGTCTTGTTTTCATTGATGTTAGGTATGTAGATAACATCGCCGTCGTTCAGGAGTATATTCTGACTCATATTGCCATAGTCGAGAAGCATCTTAAAGTTTATCGGGAGTATGTCATTGCCTCTGGCCAGGTAAGCCATGTGAAGATTTGCGTTTTTTGAGTTGATGCCGCCCGCCCGCGACAGTGCATCGAGAACAGTCGTTTTTCTCTTTGTCTTATACCTCCCCGGGCTTTTAACCTCACCAAGAAGAACAATCTCCTTGAGGGGTTCCGCTATTACCAACGTGTCTTGCGGTTGGAGTATTACATTCTGGCTCGTATCGCCATCCTCGAGGAGGGCCTTCAGATTTACAGGGATTATCTTGTCGCCTCGAATAATGTAAGATTCCTCAAGATCGGCATCGGGCCGTATCTCTACCACAGACAGGATCGACATGAGGGTGCGGTCGCCCCGGAGGGTATAGGTCATCGTGGCAGGCCCGACATAAGTTTCAGGCTTTTCGACAGCGCCCACTACAGATACCTGCAGGCTGGTGGGCACCTTGCATGTTACCGTGATCTGGGGATGCTCTATGTACTCATCATACTTTTTCTCTATGATGGTCTTGAATTCCGGGATTTCCAACCCCGCTGCATGAATATCGCCGATTAAGGGGAGCGATACATTGCCGTCCGATCTAATCGGGACATCTCTGGAGAGATCTTCATGGTTCCATATGTAGATATTGAGAATATCGTCTATGCCGATTTTATATTTTACCTCTATCTCCCCGTTTTTCGACAGGTCTTCCGGCAAGACAATCTCCTTCCCCTTGAATTTGGCTCGGAGATATTCCTCCTTCGTCAGCGTCCGCTTTTGCAATTCAATCAGTCTGTCCGCTTCCTTCTTCAGAGGAGGGACGGGGACCGCCTGTGCGAAGGATGGAAGTCTGGATTCCTGAAGCGCCTTTCGGGCAGGGGGTTCTGCTTTGAAGACCCATCTGTGGGTTTCCCGATCCCACCTCAGTTGCGTACCTTTTTCACCCTGCGGCGAAATTTCCCTTATCACCGGGTGGGCACATGCAAAGATAAAACCTATAAAAACACACAAAAATATAAGACTAAAATACTTTTTCATCTTCCCGCTTGATTTTTCCTTAAATGGTACGGGATATTTCACATCGATATCCTCACCGTTCAATATCTTTTCAGGGATCGCCTCTACCATTTCCATGGCGGCTTTTTCACCAACGATCTCTTTTAAGATTTCCAGTCCCTCCGAAAGGACAGGCCGTCTTCGCTTGCTTGAGTGGGCATCCGTCATCAACATGTGTGCCAGCTTATGTTTAAGAAGAAAGATGGAAAACTTTTTAATTTCACTTCCGAAGAGTCCGGTGAGACTTGCCGATGTTAACTGTGTCAGCGCCCCCAGTCCCACCAATCGATAGATTACTCCCGGATTGTTTCGGATAACCTGATTCCTCTCCGGGTGCCCGATAATGGGGACAATACCGACAAATATGAAGGAGGAGATGATCTCTTCTATGTTTTGGGGAAGAGCCTCATTGGGTAATTCCAGAGTAATGTACCGCCCGGAATCATTCATCGTCATAAGTTCACCGGTCTTTATATTTTCGACCAGGTTGAGATCAAGGCGAATCTCACAACCGGGGTACAAGGTGAGGGGGATGTCCTCATCATTCAGGGATGCCTGTAATTTCTCTACACATCTTGTTATCTTTTCACGGTTATTATTATATTTTCCGACCACATGATGGGGAACACAGACCACCTTCGATATGCCGTCATTGACCGCTATCCTGCACATTTCAATAGATTCACTCAGGGATCCGGCGCCGTCATCGATACCCGGAAGGATGTGGCAGTGAAGATCAATCATTTTAATTGCGGTTCCCCTGCTAAACAAAAAAATCTCCGGCCTCACCTGACAATCCTGCCAGTGAAACCGGGGACATTACATCGTCTTAATACTTGCATACTCAAATTACCGTGGCTCGTGAATCTAATATTAACAAATTACAGCCCGGTATTATGCGCGTACGTATAAGCTTATTGCTCCCCTTCAGTTCTCACACTGGCCATTATCTGCGCAAGCTATGCGAGGCTTTCACATAACAACAAATAACTCAGCGCTTAACTCTTAATTTTTTATACTATCTCTTATTCCCTGTCAACCCCCTTTTCTTTTAAATAATCCGTATACCTTCTATAGGCATCTTCAATTGCCGCAATAATCGCCCTCTTTGTCGTGCTGAAAAATCTTCCTTCTATTTCATTTACCGCACTTTCTATTCCTTCTTCAACCTCATACCCTATCAGTGCATTCAGCAATACTTTCTCTCCCAGCGACGGCAACAGTGTACATGAGGCATCTATAATTTTAAAATCCACAGGGTCAACTTCCAGCTCAACCGAAAAATATCCAAATACATGTTTTGCGGTGACATTCTCGGGTAGTCTCGAGTTTCCGCAAAATATTAATGTCCCTGGTCTTGGTTTATATATTTTTCTTTGCCTTTCTTTTTCTTCCATGTTTTTGTCTCTTTCTTGGCTTATACATATCCCAACATGGGATTCATTGTCAAGAAAACATTAATGGAATTCAAATTGCTTTTCGTAGAACTCTCTGGCAACAGCCTGTTTTTCAGCTACATAGGAAAAAATCTCGTTGTAATTCTCAAAAAGGAGATTAACTATTCTGGTATCCAAAAGGCTACGATCAGAAAACTGTTTAATAATCTGAACAATTCCATCTTTGGACATACCTTTTCTATACGGTCGGTCTTCAGCCGGTGCGGTAAATATATCTGCGACCATCATTATTCGTGCGCCGGTACCTAATTCGGCTGATGTGCAACGAAAGGGATATCCCGAACCGTCAAGTTTTTCATGGTGGTAGGCGGCCCATTCTGCAATCTGCTTAAGTCCTCCAATAGTATTAATCACATGATAAGTATAGTACGTGTGTGATTTCATAACCGCCATCTCTTCTTTCGTAAGTTTTCCGGGTTTATCCAGAATGCTGTTGGGAATTGACAATTTCCCTATATCATGCAGATTGCCTGCAACTTCCACAAGCCCTATTTCTGTGTCCGTAAGTCCAAAAATTCTTGCCAACATGGATGCAGATGCAGCAACACCTGAAGAATGAGTTGAAGTAAAACGGGACCGGAAATCAATCATATTTCGAAAAAGCTCGGCTATTATAGAAATATCCGAAAAGTCTATTTCTATTTTTCTAAAAGGACCTTCATTAAGCAGAAGAGAATACAATCGGGGGGAAATAAGATCCAGCCAGAATTCTTCGCGATGAGATACCGTGATTAAAAGATCCACAACGTGAGGATGTATTGAAGAGCCTGACGATGATTTTATTTTTGAGAGAATATCTTCGTGTTGATGAAGAATGTAATGCTCACGCTTTATTGCGCATTCAAGATAATCGGCAAGAAATAACAACTGCGACTCTAAAACAAGAGGATTTTCAATTGACTCTCCCCAGTGCTGCCACTCTTTGTGGTGGAATCTGATGATTCTTGCCGAGTCCTTTAGCCAAGGTATGTTATTGAGCAAAAGTTCACCACGAATGCAATGATCTTCTACATTTT
>MNZP01000066.1 GCA_001873675.1 Syntrophaceae bacterium CG2_30_49_12
TACAAGGAAAGTTAAAAACAAGTTAAGTGCCTAAAGTGAGCTAAAGTTTAAAGTGCCTAAAGTTATTTAAAATAATATCAAGGAGGTTCTATGTCTCGAAAGATTCGTGTGCTTCTTGCAAAACCGGGATTGGACGGTCACGACAGGGGAGTGAAGATTATTGCCCGTGCTCTAAGAGACGCAGGGATGGAGGTGATCTACACGGGAATCCGTCAGACCCCTGAACAGATTGCAAATGCTGCTATTCAGGAGGGCGTTGATATTGTGGGCCTTTCCTGTCTCTCCGGCGCCCATAATCACCTCTTCCCAAGGGTGACACAGATTCTAAAAGAAAAAGGGGCCGAGGATATTCCCGTTATAGGAGGGGGCATCATCCCGGGTGAGGATATTTCAGAATTAGAAAAATTCGGCATTAGGGTGATATTTCAACCAGGTACATCTACGGAAGATATCATTAAATACATCCATGAAACTGTGAGGCTGTCCTGAATCAATAGTAATTGACAATTGACAAGGAAGACGTAAAAAGACGATGAGAAAGATCAATGTAAGGTTAGTTACCGAAAAGATTAGAAAAATCTGCGTCCTTATTTCTCTTGTTTGTATTTTTCAAGAAATCTCTTTATCTCCTTGACAAAATTTTCCATGTCTAAGAGATTGTTTTTTATAATTAAATATAATTCCCTATCAGTAACCTCATGATAAAAATGAACCAGTCGATTCCTATACCCTGCCATTAACCGTAGTCTTTCAGCATACCCTTTCGTAATAACCCCTCTTTTACCAAGGGCAGTTGCTATTTCTCTATATTCTACAATACCCTTTTCAGCAGTCTTTGCATTGATGTGCCTTCCAATATCAAAGATCGCCTCCAATGAACGTCTTAAATAACTTTCAGCTATAGCAGGATTATCATCCTCAAGAAAATCTTCTTGGGTAAGATAGGATAATCTTTTTAGTTTAGCTATAGACTTATTTATAAATCCAAGTCTATCCTCTATCTGCTTTATATTCAAATTCGAAATAACCATTGTCGATGGCCTCAAAAAATTCCCCTTCGTTTAGTTTAAATATCTCTAATTCATCTGAAGCAAACATCATAACCTTTTCTTCATGGGCTTCTCTATATTTTTCATTCACAGAGAAGATATTGATGCCTTTTATCGCTTCAAGTTGGATTAGATGATCAACCTCATGTAAAAAAAGGAGGTCTGGTTTAAAGGGAGATACAATCTCCTCTAAGTCGAGACTTAGAGAAGCATAAACTTCAAGGCTGTTTTCAGGGGGTTTTGTGAATAATACTGCAAAATCGATATCTGATTCAACATCAGTCTGCTCTATATGGTTCCCCTCTAAAAGCGCTTTTCCTTCCTCCTTTCGAGATCCGAAGATATAACATAGGGCAATACCATATTTTTTGCATATCTCTTCAATCTGTTTCATATTCTCTTCTTCCACCCTCTTGGAATAAGGCTGGGATTGTCTCCGGGTTAATTAAACCGATAGAAATTAATCTGATGGGCATAATGCCATAAAGAATAATGAGAGTCAACGACAGATATCGAAGTTAGGGAATAAATCGGTGCTGTCCCCCGTAGTTAAAATTATTTGACATTTTAGTAAATTATTATTTATGATTAGTTCATGAAATATAATGAACTGCGCTGGACAAGGGGAAATTACCGTGGCATGCTGGTGGAATATCTCCAGTATGAGTTGCTCGACTCGCTGTTCAAGAATTCCGCTGCTGCGGCACTGAGTTTCACTTTATGAAGCATATCGTACTCGGTACAGCGGGACATGTCGATCATGGTAAGACGGCGCTCATCAAGGCCTTGACCGGCATTGACACAGACAGACTCAAGGAGGAGAAGGAAAGAGGTATCACCATTGACCTTGGTTTCGCCTCCCTGTTTCTGAAAAGTGGTCAGACGCTTGGCATCGTGGATGTCCCGGGCCACGAGAAATTTGTAAAAAACATGGTTGCCGGGGCCGCAGGCATTGATCTGGTGGCACTGGTCATCGCGGCGGATGAGGGGGTTATGCCTCAGACGAGGGAACATCTCCATATCTGCTCCCTCCTCGGTATTAAGAGGGGACTCGTTGCCCTCACCAAGATTGATCTCGTTGATGAGGACTGGCTTGAACTTGTCACTGATGATGTCAGGGAATTTCTCAAAGGGACATTTTTGGAATCATCTCCTATCATACCCATTTCCGCCTTAACCGGCGTTGGCCTTCCTGAATTTCTTGCCGCCCTTGACCAGGTGTCCTCTGACATGGAATGGGAAGACGATACAGGTGTCTTCAGACTGCCTATTGACAGGGTATTTACCATAAAGGGATTCGGGACGGTCATTACGGGGACGACGATGTCGGGGCAGGTGAAAGTTGCCGAGGGGGTGGAGATACTGCCGAGAAAACTGACGGCAAAGATAAGAGGTATTCAGGTTCATAACCAGAATGTCGCCATAGGGGAAGCGGGCCAGAGAACAGCCATCAATGTGCAGGGGGTCGAAAAGGCGATGATCGCAAGGGGGGATGTCCTGGCACGGCCGGCAACGTTAGAGGCATCGCCCCGTATGGACGTCTACCTTGAGTATCTGGCGTGTGCCAACAGAAAGCTGAAGAACAGGACCCTTGTCAGGTTTCATGCGGGGACCAGCGAAATCATTGCCCGGCTGATCCTCCTGAACCGGGACGAGATAGAGCCTGGAGAAAAGACTTACGCCCAGCTCTTCCTTGGATCCCCCGCGGTCACCATGGCGCGGGACAGATTCGTGATCAGGAGTTACTCGCCGGTGACGACGATCGGCGGCGGAATGATTATTGATCCCCTTCCTAAAAAGCAGAAAAGATATGTGGCGAGGGCGCTTCACGAATGCTCCCTGTTGCACGAAGGAACCCCTGTGGAGAGGACGAGTACGATTATTGAACGGGCCGGTTTCGAAGGCATCAGTGTCCAGCGCCTGGTGATGAGGACGGGAACTAATCAGAACCGCCTCCAACAGATCCTGGAGAAGATGTTTTCGGAGAGGCAGGCCGTCCTCATGGACAGGGACGAAAGGAGAGTTGTCTCTCTTGCCGTCTATGAAAACCTCCAGGGGAAAATCCTCCAGGAGACCCGGGCATACCATGAAAAATTCCCACTGAAGGAGGGCCTGCCAAAGGAGGAGATGAAGACCACCATAGGTCGTTTCGTCAGTCCAAAGCTCTTTAACATGGCGCTCAAAGGCCTCGAAAAAAGTGGAGAGATTGTCATTGATAGGGAAAACATCCGTCTCCCCGGGCACAGCGTCAACCTTGAGGGTGATCTGAAGGATCTCCGTGGGGAAATATCTGTCCTCTACCTCAATGCCGGGCTTACCCCCCCTTCTCTAAAAGAAATCCGGGAAAAATTCGCCGGCCGGAAAGTCCAGGTGGAAAGCGTCTTTAATGTAATGGCGAGAGAAGGCGTACTGATAAAAGTTAACGAAGACTTGTATTTTTATAAAGATGCCCTGGAGAAGCTCCGGGAGGATTATAGAAACCTCCTCCTGAGGGAAGGCAATGCCACACCGGCAAGTTTTAAGGAATTAACGGGACTTTCAAGAAAATTCATCATCCCGCTGATGGAATATTTCGATGCGACGAAGCTGACCATCAGGGCAGGGGAGCATCGGATCCTGCGAGAAAGGGAGGGGAAATGACTCCCGAAAAATATCCGGCGGGGATAGAGCGATTCGATATTCAAGTTTACGACAGCCGGGGTTTCTCAAGAACCACCACCGAGATTATTAGAGAGATCCCCCTTGAAATATTCCTCAATGATCAAAGAGTTGTCACCATCGCCTGTACGGGAAATCACGTAAAAGAACTGGCGGTGGGATTTCTCAGGGCAGAAGGGCTCATCAGGACTCTTACGGACTTGAAAAAGATTGAGGTCTCTGATGAACGGGGTACCGTGAATGTCTATACAGGAGAAGTATACCCTTCCCCTTTTGATACCTCTAAAACCATCTACTCGAGCGGCGCCCGCCTCAGAAGGTCAGAAGGAGAACCTCAGTATCCTGATGTGGGGGTGGACCCTTCTGTTCGCCTGAGAGGTAAAGATGGCAGGGAGGGGGCGCCCTTTCCTTTCATTGCCCCGGAAAAGGTATTAAGTCTCATGGAGAGTCTCCTTGAGACGTCGTCTCTGCACAATATAACCCATGGAACACACTGTTCCGCCTTAGCCAATGGCAATGATATCCTTGTCTTACGGGAAGATATTGGGAGGCACAATACGATTGACATGGTAGGCGGCTATACCCTTCTTGAAGGCATTGACTGTTCCGATAAGATCATCCTGACAACGGGGAGGGTTTCCTCGGAAATCGTCAACAAGGCAGGAAGATTAGGGGCGCCGGTGATCATCTCCCACTCGGCTCCCACATCCCAGGCCATTCACTTATCGAGAGAGGCGGGAATAACCCTTATCGGGTATGTGAGAGGTGGAAAGATGAATATATATTCTCAGGAAGGACGGGTAAGCGATTGAAGATAAAAAACATCTACGTTAAAGACATACGGCCGGGAGAAAAGATCAACGATTCCTTCCTTGTTACAGAA
>MNZP01000001.1 GCA_001873675.1 Syntrophaceae bacterium CG2_30_49_12
TGGGTAAGGATATATGAGGATCTGGGTAAGGCATCCTGGTCTGTCCGTGACATCAATGGCCAGCCCTGGCCTACTTTGCCGGAGAATGTGGCGCTGAACATTGTCCAGGCCCCCAAGATCGGCGCCCTGCCCAATGGAAGGAGACAGGGTGATCCGTTGTACGACGGCGGCTGTTCCCCCGGCGCCGGATTCGACAAGAAGGGACCCACCGCGGTGTTGAAATCGGTGGGCAAGTTAGACCATGTAGGCTCGGTAAGGGCGACGCTCCTCAACCAGAGGCTGTCCCCCTCCCAGTTCCAGGGAGAGAAGGGTTTTGCCATGTGGCGGGACTATATGAAGACCTGGCATGACCTGGGAATCAACCATGTGCAGTTTAACATGGTTGACAACGAGACCCTCTATGCCGCCCAGAAGGAACCGGAGCAGTACAGCGAGCTTATGGTGAGGATTGCCGGTTACAGCGCCCACTTTGTGGAAATGAACAAGATAACTCAGGATGGCATCATCGCCCGCAGTGTGCAGAAGTTTTAGTTTTACCTATGGGTGTATTTCAAAGTACAATCGAGGAACACCTACATTATTAGAATAGAGGCAGTCTTACCAAGACGACTGCCTCTATGACCTCGTGAAAAGTAATTATTCAAGGTCTGATAAAAGTAATGAGACGCTTATTCTTAATTGTTGGCGTTGTTATCATCACGGCATCTGTCTCTACCCTCGCGGTTGTTTATCAGCGCCACCATCCCTCATCAAGATGTTACCTTGACGGTAGTAACATCAACCACCTTTACGAAGTAATAATTATTCAGAAAGATAAGTTACCCAGGAACTTCTCCTGTGTTTTCAGCGCCCGGATGTGGTTCAGCAGGAACAGTAGGGAGGTTTCTTCTATCCTTGTTACCGATGAGGCTACCGGGAAAAAGATAAAGGCCCAAGAGGCTTATTATGTGGTAAGCGAGGTCATCACTACTCCTTACACCGGAAATCGAGTCCACGTCTTTGGAAAAAGATCATCAGCCATGTTACATGCCCGAAAGTTCAAGGGGAAGATGGTGGAAAACCCTTTTCAGGCACAGGAAGAGAAACCGATACCGGCAAAATACAGAACAAACTCTCCTTATCCTGCCGGCCCTGACCTTTTCTTCCCCTCTTACCAGCACCCTCTCTGCTTGCCAACCGAAACTCCTTCGCTAAAAGGAGATAATTGTTGGCGACTCTTTTATAGATACCCTCTTCCACATGCCGATGGGTATCTAAGTCCCCCCGAGAAGATACCCATAACTATCATTTAACACCCCTCAAAAACCAGAGAGAATTTTGCCTCTCATATATCCCGAGAAGGTTGCATGCGGCGGGTAAGGGGAAAGTTATTCCCTTAAACAGCCGATGTGTCGTGTTGTGATTGGCCCTTTTTTCTGCAAAGAAAAATAAACAATGATCCTGAACCCATTTTCCATCGTCATGCTTCTTGTCGCCTCGATATCCACTATCCTGGGGCTGTACGGAAGCATTCTGCTTCTCAAAGTAATTATTGCCGGGAAAATATCTCCCCACACATCGGAGAAGCATACCGGATCTGAAACAGGGACCAACCGCGTTATCTCCCTTGCCGTGATAGTTTTAACGCTCAGGTTGTTCTCTTACCCCTTGTTTTACGCAACCCTCCAGAGTTTTGTTAAAGATATTGAGGGGGCAATGTGTATCTATGGTGTAACCCAGGTCTTACCACGCCTGTGCAGCTTTCTCGAAATTATCAAACCGTTAATCTTTTTTTTCATCGGCCAGTGGCTCATCCTCCATTTTCTGACCAGACAGAACAAAACTACCGGATCATTAACATTCCGTAAGTTGAAGCTTCTCCTGGGCGTAAGTATCGGCATCGTGGCGGAGAGTATAGGAGAGCTAATCTTTTTTCTGAGCCTATCAGCGGGATCCCACACCCCTGTTACCTGCTGCACGTCAAAGATTGATTCCCCGGAGAGAATAACCGCCATCCTGTCCGGGTATCTCTTAGGACATCAGTACGAACAACCTCTTTTACTCTTTTATTACCTCAGCAATCTGTTTCTCCTCGGGATGATCGGGTATTTTCTACGAAGGAGAAGGTCGACAGTCAGGGGGGCATTCAGGAAGCACTCTGTCGGCCTGGTCTTCTCTATGTCACTGATGAACCTTTTTTTGAGTGCGCTTGCCGTACCGGAGGTCATCGGCCCCAGGTTAATGAATCTGCCCTACCATCATTGTCCCTATTGCCTTCTCCAGTATGTGCCCGATAGCCCTCTGATGATCGGCCTCTTCATCCTGGGCACATGTGGGATCGGCTGGGCATTCGGACTCACGATGATTGCCCGGGATAAAGAGACGGCAAGAAATCTGCCCGGTTGGCTGGATAAACTTTACCGGTTTTCCTTCTTCTGTCTCGGCCTTTCCCTCGCGATGGTAAGTATCCATCTCGTAGGGAGGACACTGTGATTGACAACTAACCTATTATGAAAGGAGAAAAAAATGAAAAAGTATCTTGTGTTTATCGGCCTCTGCATGGCCTTGATGATATTTCACGTCTATTCATTCGCAGAAACCATTAACCTCGAGGAGATTATCGTTAGGGGTGAGAGAGAGGTAGGTCCGGAAGAGTCTCTCGAGATCAGGGAAGTTAGAGAGACACCCGCCCGGGATGTGGGGGAAGCCCTGAAAGGTATCGAGGGGATAAGTTCGATTAGAAAAGGCGCCATCGCCAATGACATTGTCCTGCGGGGATTCCAGAAGGACAACCTCAATGTCCTTGTTGACGGGGCGAGAATCTACGGGGCATGTCCGAACCGGATGGACCCGAATTCGTTTCATGTTGATTTTGCAGAGATCGAGGAGGTCTCTGTTCTGAAGGGGCCGTTCGATGTGAAAAATCCGGGAAGCCTGGGGGGACTGATCGAGATCAAGACGATAAAACCCAGAGAGGGGTTAGGGGGCAGTATAAACGCCCTCGGAGGTTCGTATGAAGACATCGCCACCTCTGCCAATGCCACCTATGGAGATAAGAATATGGATTTCCTTTTCGGATATGCTTACAAATACTCTCTTCCCTTCAAGGATGGGGACGGCAAACGAATCACGGAACAATACCCCCCTTCATCACGCAATAGGTATAAAAGCGGGGAAGAGGATAACAAGGCTTATTCTATCAACACCTACTGGACTAAATGGGGATTTAATCTCCCGTCCAATCAGAGGGTGGAGATCGCCTACACCCGTCAGGAGGCCGACGATGTCATCTACCCTTACCTCCTGATGGATGCGGTCTATGATGATACGGACCGCCTGCATGTGAAATACGAGGTTTCAGACCCCTTTAAAGGGGTGAAGAAACTGAAGGCGGGGTTTTACTGGAACCAGGTAAAGCATGATATGACCGACTGGAGGAGGGAATCATCCTCAGGATCCCCATCAGGTTATTCGATGAAGACCTACGCCGAGTCGGGAACTTCCGGGGGCAAAATGGAGGGGGATTTTCAGCTCCATTCCGGTATTTTGACCGTGGGGGTTGACTACTACCTCCGTAACTGGGATAGCGATACTACCTTGATGACCGGCACCCAGGATTCTATCCCTGATGTTGATACGGAAGATATGGGGACCTACTTAGAGTATACCCGGCCCATTACGGAAAACGCAGGATTTACGGTGGGGGCCAGGTTTGACCATGTAAGGACAGAAGCCCATGGTGATCGCAGCGCCCTGTACAGCCAATACCACGGAACAACGGAAAGAGAAGAGACCGATTCGTATGTGGGTGGCAATGCTCAAATTTTCTACTCACCGGTGAAGAGGATCGAACTCTCCGCCGGGTTCGGACAGACGACCAGGCCGCCGGATGCCGTGGAAAGGTACTTCGCCCTGGAAAAACCCATGGCGATGCCAAACTGGGTGGGCAATCCCGGACTTGAGCCGTCAAAAAACAGGGAGCTTGACCTGGGGATTAAATATTCAGGGGATCGCCTTCTCGGTAAGGCAACCTTTTTTTACTCCCGTGTAGAAGACTTCATCACCATCTTCAATCTCCAGAAGCCGGGTCTTAAAAGCGCCAGGAGTTACAGAAATGTGGACGCCACCCTGTATGGCGGCGAGATCAGCCTGAATATATCTCTTCCCCTCCATCTTAACCTTCAAGGCGGCATCTCCTACACCCGGGGTGACGACGACACCTTTGACAAACCCCTCTCAGAGATACCTCCGCTTAAGGGAAGGGTTGCCATGAGGTATGAGACGAACGGATATTTCACGGAGATCGAGGGTATCTTTGCCGACGACCAGGACCGGATTGACCCTGCTCTTAAGGAGGAAGAGACTCCCGGGTGGGGGGGGATGAATTTCAAAGTGGGGATGAAATACAAAGGGCTTAGTATCTCTGCCGGTGTTGACAACATTTTTGACAGGCTCTACTTTGAACATCTCTCCTACCAGCGGGATCCCTTCAGCTCTGGTGTCAATATCCCGGAGATAGGACGAAACTTCTACCTGCATCTTGCCTGGACCTTTTGAAGAGTTACAACATTTCGCTTTCAAAGGATAACGCGGCGGCAAGGAGGAGTCGCCGCAGGCGTATTACTATAGTGAACGACATAAGTAAATTGTCATTTCGACCGAAGGGAGAAATCTAAGATTCCTCGCTTCGCTCGGAATGACATCTTTTACATGTCAACTTATTTAAGTCGTTCACTATAACTTTGCTCTGGTATCGGCTTCGTTCAGGGTCATCTGTCATTCGTTCATCTTATCATTTTGGCCA
>MNZP01000080.1 GCA_001873675.1 Syntrophaceae bacterium CG2_30_49_12
AAATAGCAGACCTCGACATCACAACACCCCGAATCGTCTCTGCCGTCAAGCATCTGCTTACCACGGATGCAGAGGAAATTTTAAGAGATCCTGAGATAGCCATTGTTGTAGAACTTATAGGGGGATATGAACCGGCCCGTTCATTCATACTTGATGCCATAGGCAACAAAAAACATGTGGTAACGGCGAACAAGGCCCTTCTCGCCACATATGGGGATGAGATATTCCGTGCTGTTGGGGAAGAAGGGGTAAATATCGGCTTTGAAGCCAGCGTCGGCGGCGCCATCCCGATCATCAAGACATTAAAGGAGAGCCTGGCAGCAAACAGGATTAAGTCTCTTCTGGGAATCATGAACGGTACCTCAAATTACATCCTTTCCCAAATGACGGACGGGGGAAAGGCCTTTGATGTTGTTCTGAGAGAGGCCCAGGCCCTTGGATTTGCCGAGGCAGATCCGTCGTTTGACATCGAGGGGGTAGATACGGCTCACAAGCTTGCCATTACTCTGACCCTCGCCTACGGTAAAAGGGTCAATCTTGACGATCTTTACAGAGAGGGCATTTCAGTGATCGGTCAGCAGGATATCGAATTTGCAAAGGAACTCGGATATCGCATCAAATTGCTGGCCATTGCCATCCACCGGGAAGACGTTGTTGAGGCAAGGATACATCCCACGATGATCCCCTTTGATCATCTATTGGCAAACGTGAACGGGAATTTCAACGCCTTTCATATTATCGGTGATGCGGCAGATTCGATCTTTTTATACGGTCAGGGCTCCGGTATGATGCCTACCGCAAGCGCCGTAGTCAGTGATCTGGTGGATATTGCGAGAGATATATTAAAGGGTGTCTCCGGGAGAGTCCCTGCCCTTTCCTTTTCTGAGATTGACGACATCAGATTGATGCCTGTTGATGATATTGTCACCAATTACTATTTTAGATTTTCCGTCGTTGACAGTCCGGGTGTCCTTTCAAAGATATCAGGGATCCTGGGCGGAAGGAATATCAGCATCGCCGCTGTGATTCAAAAGGGTAGGAAACTCTGTGGCGCCGTGCCTATTGTGATGACAACCCATAAATCGAGGGAGAGGGAAGTTCAGGAGGCGCTGAAGGAAATTGATCGGCTTGATGTTGTCCTGGGGAAAACGGTCTTGATCAGAATAGAGGATGAGAAACTTTCGTAACAATCAGCCAGGTTTCAAGTCGTAAGTCATAAGTCGTAAGTCGTAAGTCATAAAACTTAAAACGTAAATGGGACTTTCCCATGAAACATTCATGAGCCGTTGGCTCACAAAGAATGATGAAAATTGCAGTCAGGACAGCCGGGACGGCTGTCCTACCATGGGTGGTGATTTTATATAACCAGTAGGACAGGCGTCTCGCCTGTCAAAGGGGTATTTTCAGGTGAGCAAATACGTGATCTTACTCGGGGATGGCATGGCCGATTATCCGCTGAAGGAATTAGGCGGTAAAACACCCCTTGAATTTGCCCGTACCCCTCACATGGACCGTATAACGTCAGAAGGAACTCTGGGACTGGTCAATACCATACCGTCAGGATTCTCACCGGGGAGTGATATAGCAAACCTCAGTATCCTCGGTTATGATCCCCGAAAGTACTATACGGGAAGGGGACCACTGGAGGCGGCAAGTCAGGGGGTGCAACTCGGGCCTGATGATGTGGCCTTTCGGTGTAATCTGGTTGCCATCGGGGCAGGGGATGCGCCCGTGATGGAAGACTTTACCTCCGGGCACATCAGCTCTTCCGAGGCGAGACAGATTATTGATGATCTTCAGAGGGAGTTTGGGACTGCTGAGTTCCAATTCTATCCGGGCGTCGCCTACAGGCATCTCCTTGTATGGAGAGGAGGCAAGGAATCCCTTAAAACAACTCCTCCCCATGATATTACCGGCAGGTTAATCAATGATTATTTACCACAGGGGAATGGATCCCTGGAGATAAACAGCCTCATGCAGCGTTGCCGGGAGATTCTTCTTGACCATCCGGTAAACAGATTGCGTCTTTCGGAGGGGAAGAGACCGGCTACCTCCATCTGGCCCTGGGGACAGGGAAGGGCGCCCCGGATTGTTTCTTTCACGAAAAAATACCATTTAACAGGCGGAATAATATCGGCTGTTGATCTTTTAAATGGTATCGGCGTCCTGGCGGGCCTTGAAGTCATCCATGTGGAGGGCGCGACCGGATATACCGACACCAACTACCTGGGAAAGGCTGAAAAGGCCCTCGAAGCCTTACGAAAACTTGATTTTGTCTTCGTCCACGTGGAGGCGCCGGATGAGATGGGACATGAGGGGAATATAGAGGGAAAGATCCGGGCCATCGAAGATTTTGATGAAAAGGTTGTCGGCGCCGTCTTAAGGGGGTTGAATTCTCTCGCCCCTTTCAGGCTGATGGTCTTAAGTGATCATCCCACCCCCATCACCATGAGGACGCACTCCCCGGAGCCGTCCCCCTTTGCCGTACAGTCTTCTATCGCCGGTGAGAACCGAAAGAACGCCCTGACATTCGGAGAAACGTCGGCAAGGGATATGGGGATTCTGATCTCCCCCGGTTATCTCCTCATGGACGCCTTTATAAAAAACTGGAGGGGGGAGGGGAAACTTATTGAATAAAAATTCTGTTAAGATAAGGGTCATCTATGCTGATACAGATGCCATGGGCATCGTTTATCATACCAATTATATCAAATGGTTTGAAATCGGGCGTACAGAACTACTGAGGGAGAGGGGTGTCGTCTATGCCGAAATGGAATCCCTGGGTTATAACCTGCCCGTGATAGAACTCTGGTGTCACTATCTTTTGCCGGCCAGGTATGACCAGATTGTTCTTGTGGAAACGGAGGTCGTGCACACGAGAAGGGCAAGCATTAAATTTAACTATCTCATCTGGAATGAAAGTAAAGAAGATGTCCTCGTTGAAGGATCCACGGTTCATGCTTGTATAAACAAACAAGGCAAAATTGTGAGGATTCCCGCCGTTATTATGGAAAAGGTCAATCAGTAGGGTTGGAGGGCCACGCTCCGTCGTGGCCGTTGAGACGGGTCAGGGGAGGGCCACGCTCCGTCGTGGCCGTTGAGTAGAAAGTGGGGGAAATCACTTATTATGGCAGGAAAAGTTACAAAAAAGGAGCTGAAACAACCGGACTTGATTCATTCAGCGTTTCAGAAGGCGATGAATTATGCCTCGGAAAATAAATCCCGGATCTATCTGATTTCAGTAATTCTTATCTTGATCCTTCTGATTTCAGGCGGATGGTATATCTTCCGGCTGAATTATGAGAAAAACGCCGGGAAAATCTATGATCGGGCCTACGATGTCAGTATGAAGGGCAACCTCCCCCAGGCCATTAAATTTTATAGAGAGGTTACTTCAAAATATCCCGACAGCCGGGCAGCCATGATTGCCTGTTACCATCTGGGTAGCCTGTATTTCCGTCTCCACGAAATTGACTTATCCATTCCCGCATATCAAGAATTCCTCAGGAGGGCGCCGGAGGACAATGATCTTTTAACCCTTGCCTATGCGGGATTAGGTTACTGTTATGAGTCGAGGAAAAACTTTAAGGATGCCCTGGCGTCATTTGAAAAGGCGGCCAAAACAGACATGAGGGGCAGCTTCGAAGGCATCAACTATAGGAACATCGCCAGAATTTACGAACAGATGAATAACCCGAGAAAGGCCACCGAGTATTATCGAAAAGCCCTTAAAAAAAATACTGACCCTTTTGTTGATCTATTAATAGAAAGAAAGCTATCGTCTCTTGACAATTGATCGGTATATTCGGTATATAAAGTTTATTGCAACCGGGTTCGGCAGCGGATTCGTACCCCTTGCCCCCGGAACTGCCGGGACGGTCGCAGGGATACCCATATACCTGATCTTTTCACTTCTGACCTGGCCCTATCACCTGATAGCGTTATTGGTCCTCACCTGCCTGGGATGCTATCTGTCCGGGAGGGCGGAGGAAATCTTCAAGGAAAAGGATTCGCCGCATATCGTGATTGATGAGATTATCGGCTTCCTGTATGCCATGTTCCTGGTTACCCCCACCATTCTGCACATATTTCTGGGGTTCATTCTGTTTCGCTTTTTCGACATTGCCAAGTGTTTCCCTGCCGACCATTTCGAAAGGAGGCTTCCCGGCGGATATGGAGTCGTGGCGGACGACATCGTGGCAGGCATTTATAGCAATTTGGTTCTTTTGTTCCTCATTAAGTTCATAGTATAGGAATTTCCATTTTAAATAACTTTAGGCACTTTAAACTTTAGCTCACTTTAGGCACTTAACTTGAGAACTAAAGGAACTAAAGGGGACGGTTCTATTTAGTGCCTGAACGAAAACTATGCAAAGCTGTCATTTCGAGCGTAGCGAGAAATCTTATCGTATTGTTAATATTGACATTTTAGATTTCTCCCTTTGGTCGAAATGACAAAAAATGTAACTACTCAGGCATCTTGCCACAAAGGCACAAAGGCACCAAGATTATAGGATTAATTCTTTATAATAGCCTTTTTAATGCATGGCACATTGAAATTAATGAGAAAACTCCGTTATTCAATTTATATCCATCTTCTCTTTGGGTCTTTGTGCCTTGGTGGCTGAATAGTTACCAATTTTTATGACAGA
>MNZP01000036.1:0-11218 GCA_001873675.1 Syntrophaceae bacterium CG2_30_49_12
GTTCAGGGTTCAGGGTTAGACTTATGAAATATGGTAACTACTCAGGTTGTCAGGTTCACGGCTGATTGGCTTGCGCTCTTCATATTTCTCGAGATAGCCAGCAATAGGAATCCACGTCTAACCTTGAACCGTGAACCCCGGAACTTTGAACCTGAATAGTCAAAATCTATCTTGTTACCCGGTGAAATATCTGGTAGTTTCATGCGAAGTTGTGCACTTCAGGTAGATAGATTGTAGGCTTTTAGACTGTGCGGTTACTAACAGCCTTCAACCTAAACACCTGAGTAGTAAGAGATTGAGGTTAAATGAAGCCGGTCGTTGCCATCATAGGAAGGCCCAATGTGGGAAAATCAACCCTTTTCAACCGCCTCGCAGGTAGAAATAAGGCTATCGTAATTGATGAACCTGGCGCCACCAGGGACCGGCACAATGCAGATTGCACCTGGGATGATAAATCTTTCCTCCTCATTGACACTGGTGGATTTGTGCCCGCTGCTACGGAAACAATCCTCATGCAGATGCGCGAACAGGCCCATCAGGCCATGGAGGAGGCCGACGTCATCATCTTTCTCATGGACGGCAGGAGTGGTTTAACACACGAGGACATTGAAATTGCAGAGATTCTCAGAAGATTGGAAAAACCGGTCTTTTTTGTCATCAACAAGATTGACTCTCTGAAACAGGAAAATCTGGCTTATGAATTCTACCGGCTGGGAATGGAGAAGATTTACACCATATCCGCACTCCACGGCCTCGGGATGGGGGAACTTATGGATGACGTTTCCGGGCATTTTCCCCCTGCCCTGACAGACCGTGAAGAGGAAGACCGGATCAAGATCGCCGTCATCGGAAAACCCAATGTGGGAAAATCTTCCCTGGTAAATAAGATATTAGGTTATGAAAGAACCATCGTGAACCCCATGCCGGGCACCACGAGGGATGCCATAGACACCCCCTTTACATTGAATGACAGGGAGTATCTGCTGATTGATACGGCAGGGATCAGGCGAAAGAGCAGGGTGTACCCTGGCCTCGAAAAATTCAGCATCATCCAGGCTGTAAAGGCGGTAAGCCGTTGCGACGTAGCCCTGATCGTTATTGATGCTAAAGAAGGTGTTACCGACCAGGATGTCAAGATTGCCGGGTTGGCCTTTGAGAGAGGGGTAGTCTGTGTTTTTGTGGTCAACAAGTGGGACAGGGTGGAAAAGGATCGAGACACTGCGGGCAAGTATGTGAAAGAGATCAGGGACAAGGCTAAATTCCTGGAATTTGCGCCGGTGATCTTTGTCTCGGCCCTGACCGGTCAACGGGTGCGGAAGCTGTTCGATATCGTTAACACGGCTTATTGCCAGTACAGCAAACGGGTGAATACGCCGGAGTTGAACAGGAAAGTCAGAGAATTTCTCTCCTTAAATCCGCCTCCCCGCTATCAGAACAGAGCAAACAGTGTCAGCTATGTAACACAGGTGTCTGTAAAACCTCCCACCTTCGTATTTTTTTTCCGTGAGCCAAAGGCGATCCATTTCTCCTACGAGCGATTTCTGGTCAACCAGATCAGGGAGACCTTCGGTTTTGCAGATGTACCGCTCAGGATTATCTTCCGAAAGAAGACCTCTTCCTTGATATGCTAACGGTTTTTTATGCCCCGTCTAAGGATGAGCTTTCCTTCTCGCGATACCAGGAAGCGGGATCGGTCAAAAACTCCTCGGTGTCTTTGAGGGACACAAAGTGCTCATGTTCGATATCGGCCAGGAGATTAAAGAATGCCTTTTCTTTCGGATCTGAGACTTCGTCCCGGAACCGGGCATAAAACGTTACCCCCTGGGCCTCGAAAGCGATCGCTGTTTGGATCGCCTTCAGCGTATCGTCGTCTCCTGCCTCCATCTGGGAGACCTTTTGAACCATTTCCTTCAATATGTCTTTTACGGCCGTACCTTTTACCATCAGGGGAAGGGTATCGGGCCATTTCCCCTGCTTTTCCCAGTTTTCCTTTAGTTGTTTCAGTCTTTCGTAGTGCTCCAGTTCTTCCTCTGCTATCTGCTGAAACATCGCTTTACCAAGGTGATTATTGGTTCTTCCGGCATTTTTGAGATAGAACTCATGCTCCCTCATCTCGTTATCAAGAGCGACCTTTAGGGTATGCAAACGTTTTTCCATTTTTTCGCCTCTATTTTTCAGTGTAATCCGGGGGATATTGGCTTATACCCCGTTAATATAAGCGGAGTAATCATCACTTGTCTGCTTCTGAATTGTCAAGGAGAAATATCTGAAATTTTTGCTTGACAATCGGGGATGCTGTTGATAACCATAGTTCATAAAAGAGCGACTCCGAAGTATAATACTGGGGTCGAATGCTTGCGAGGGAGGAAATAACTTAAGTAATGATTGAAGGTTTCAAGGAAGTAGTTTTAGAAGCGGTAAGAGAAGGGAAGGACATTCTTTCGGTGATTATTGGGCAGGAAGATGCGAAAGAGAAAATACTGGCCTCCATCCTCGCCGGCCACCATATATTGATTGAAGGGCCGCCGGGGATCGGGAAGACAACTCTTACAAAGCACATCGCTTCGGCTCTGCCGCCAGTGCAGGGGGTAAAGGATTGTCCTTACCATTGTAATCCCACATTACCTGTATGTCCGACGTGCAGATTAAAGGCAATGACGGAACAGTCTCTGGAAACGGAATTGGTAAACGGAGTGAAGAGGTTTGTCCGTATTCAAGGTTCCCCGGACCTTACCGCCGAAGACCTGTTGGGTGATATTGACCCCAGTATGGCTTTTAAGTATGGTCCCCAGGATTACCGTGCCTTTACCCCCGGCAAGTTGCTCCGTGGCAACCGGGGGGTGGTTTTTTTTGACGAGATCAACCGCGTTCCCGAGAAACTCCAGAATGCCCTGCTTCAGGTCCTGGAAGAAGGTTTAGCTACCATCGGCCCGTATGACGTGGATTACCCGGCTAACTTTATTATGGTGGCAACCATGAACCCCCGTGAACATGCAGGGGTGGAAGAGTTATCCGATGTGCTCCTGGATCGTTTCGATGTTGTAAAGATGACCTATCCCGAAACACCGGAGAGAGAGAAAGAAATCCTGAAAAAATACGGCTTGACGTTCGATGGGATAGAAATCCCGGAGGACGCCATAGACGCCATCGTGAAACTGGTGCGGGCAACACGTGAGGAACCGTGGAGCAAGGAATTGGAACAGGGAGCCAGTGTAAGGGCAGGGCTATCCCTGTATGAGAAAATCCAGGCATTGGCTTTGCTGAACAGTCGGACAAGAAGCGATATTGACGATATCAGGAAAATGATGACATCGGCGCTGGGAAGCCGGATAAAAACGTCGCCAGACTCCAGGTTTTATGATGAGCCCTTTGGCTTTATAGAAGAGTTAGCCGATAAGGTGCTGGGAACAGAGGTATGAGCAGACAGGGTTTTACCATTGCCGTATCGGGCAAGGGGGGCGTGGGTAAGACGATGTTGGCCTCTCTGTTGATTAGAAACCTGGCACGAAAGGGATATGTTCTGGCGATAGATGCCGATCCTGACTCCAATCTGCCCCAGGCGCTGGGGATGACTTGTAAAAAAAGCATCGGTGATGTCCGGGAAGCTATCGTCAAAGCCCCGGCGCGCAGCCCCATTGCCGCGGACAAAGCAGGCGCCTTTGAGAGGTCCCTGCATGAATTGGTAGAAGAGGGTGATTCTATTGACCTTGTCGTCATGGGCCGGTCGGAGGGCCCGGGCTGTTACTGTGCCATAGGGCATATTTTAAGGCAGGTTATTGATTCTAAAGCGGCAAATTACGATTTTACCGTCATTGACTGTGAGGCGGGTCTGGAACATTTAAGCCGGCATACCACGCGTGATGTGGACATCATGGTGGTTGTCGCCGAGCCTACCTTGAACGGCATACTTACGGCCAAGAGAGTACACGAACTGGCAAAGGAATTAAATATTGCCTTTGGTCGGATTATGGTAGTGGCTAATAAAGTAACGGATGAGACCAGGCCCCTGATAGGGAAATTAGCAGCGGAGCATGGCCTTGCCATAGATGCTTACCTGCCTTTTGATTCTGCCGTAAACTGTCAGGATGTAAATGGCCGCCCTATGATGCAACTGCCGGAAGACAGTCCGATCTCCAGAAGTGTCGCAGAGTTCAGCGAGTCAATCTTGCATTTACTTACCGTAGAAAACCAGTTGAAATAAAAGTAAAGGAGGTATCAGAATGAGTACAGTGAAACCGTGGTATACCACGGTAAAGCTTCCACCGGGAAAGGTTCATCAACTCGACACTGGTCTTGATAATCTTTTCGCCGGCCTGGAGGATGTGGGTATCGGGCCCCGGTATGTGGGCGAGATCCGGAAGGGGCAATGGTATGCAGAGTTAGGTGGCCCCAAGCACGAGTACAAAAGCTATATTTTTGTGGAAGTATCAACAGATGCTGAAGAAATAGTGGACGGTAGAGTCGAAATCATCGGTCCGGAACTGGACGAACTGGCCCCCGAGACCTCCCTTCCCTTTGCCGCTCATATTAAAACATGGGGTCCACAACTATCGGACGACCTGTTGGAGTTTGTGGAAAGAGGGGCCGTTATGGGCTTTCTCTTCACCGAAGGGTGGGGTCTGGTTGGCGCCCGTACTAACATGTGGCTTCGTGTAAGTAAGGAAGTTAAACCGAGGATGAGCTGGCTGAAGATGGCCCAGATCATGCGGGCCAATATGATTTCCCTCTGTCCGCTGGTAGAAAAGGTAGAGATAAAGTGGGTGGTAGGCACTCCGGAGGTAGGCGGGAAAGAACTCATCAGCAAGATGCTGGAGGAGGTATTGCCGAAATGGGAGGCCATAGATGCCAAGACAAAGCAGATTGGTGATGAAGACGTAGACAATTTTTACGGTTGCACCATCTGCAAGATGATTGCTCCTAACCATGCCTGCATCGTTACCCCGAGCCTTATCCCCTACTGCGGGGTGATGTCTTACTTTACCGCCAAGGCCATGTATGCCGTTGACCCTTACGGCTATGTCTTCGAGATACCCAGAGGTGATGCCGTTGATCCCTTAGGGGGTAGGTACAGCGGCGTAGATGAGGCGATCTGGGAAAGGTCGGAGCACAGGCACCGTATCTTTCACCTCCATAGCACCATCAAGTATCCCACCACTAACTGAGGGTGATTCGAGGCGACAGCCTTTTACATCCCTCAGGTTGATGGGATAGGAATTACAGCTCGGAGATATTTTGGCAACACACCCCTGGGAATCCCCTTTTCCAAGATCGCCGGTTTGATGAGTGGTGGTGTGCAAAATCATGGATTTAAAGGACTTTCTGTAGGGGCGATGAGAGCTCCGTGTTTCCTTCAGGGTGACGGGGGGTGGAACCGCATCGTCTGGGTTCCCAAAGAGATAAAGTTAGAGATTGCCGATGCTATTCCTGAGGAGGTATACGATAGAATTGCCACTGAGGAAGATGCCATTGACGCCGCTGATTTAGAAGTCTGGCTCAGGGAGAAGAAGCATCCTGTTGTAGAGAAGTACTGGAAAGATAGCAAGCCTGTCTCGCTGAAGATACCAATGCCCAACCAGCCTTGGGAAGACGAGATGTGGGAAGATAAGTCGTAAGTCATAAACATAAGTTTTAAGTCGTAAACATAAGTTTTAAGTTTTAAGTCATAAACGTAAAACGTAAAACGTAAAACGTAAAACATAAAACATAAAACGGGTAATGGTAAGAGAAGAGATTTTAAAAAAGTTGCCGCAATCAGACCGGCTTTTTGAGGGATTGCATCTGGTAAAGGAAGAGCAGGATGCTATCCTCAGCGCTCTTATTGCCGGTCATCATCTGCTCATCCTAGGTCCTACGGGCGCCGGCAAGACATCCATCGCCCTCAGGCTGGGTGGGCTGCTTGGTGATCTCGAGGTGATCGCGAATTGTCCGCTAAACTGTCTGGCGGACAATCCTGAGTGTCCCTGGTGTCTCGAAAGGATACACCGCGGTGAAACGCTTACGAAAACAGTTTTGCCGGCTGCCGAACGTCTGAAACGCTTGCAGGGCGGCAGCGGATTGGCGCCGGAAGACCTTATCGGCGGTATTGATCCGGAGGCAGCTTTGAATTACGGTTTGCATTCCCTTTCCTCGCTCTCACCCGGCAAATTGCTCCGCTCAAATAGAGGCATACTGCTGATTGATTTTATTGACCGGATGCCGGAAAGGGTTCTTAACACTCTTCTCTATGCCTTAGATGGCGGTGTCATCAACCTGGGTGCCTCTGAAGAGAGGCTCTGCCTCGATATGCTGGTGGTTGCTACAGGCAGTCCCAAGATGTTAGAGTATCTGCCTTTGGGTGTGCTGGAATGTTTTGACGTGGTTCATATCGGTTATCCTGTCAGTATGACGGTGGAGAAAATGATTGCCCGCGACCGACTGGCCGCAAGAGGGAAAATGCTCACCGAGAGTGCCAGTGATATAATCGGAGAAATAGTCACCCGGACCAGAATGCACGGCGAGGTGGAAAGGGGTGTAAGCACCAGAGGTCTGCTCCATTGCCACGATCTGTTGGTATCTCTCAAAGAAATGTGTATCGCCGATGAAAGGAAAAGGCTTGAGGTTGCCGCCGCTGTTTCTTTACCGCACCGCCTGGAAGTGGTTCCTCACGCCGACCTGCCGGGGAGAAAGGAACAAATCGTAAACGAGATCCTCGAAGAGGTGCTCGGAGAGGGGGAAACGGCAGAAAAAATCGTCTTTTCCAGAGATGATCTGCTTTCCCTCGTAGAGGAAATTGCAAGAGAGGACAGGTTCAGAAAGCCCCTTAAATACGGCGCTTTTGATATTCTGTTAAAGAGGGTACAGCGTTTCCCCGATTCCAAACTGGCTGAAGTGGTAAGGAAGATGGCGGCGAGGATGAAGGAACTATACCCGGAGCGGTACGGGCAGGACAGGATCAGCATGGAGATGCTTGCCGACATTGAAGAGGCAAGGAAACGGGAAGAAAGAGTAAACAGGATACGACGTCAGTTGGAAGCGGATGCTCTAACGGAGACGATCAACCATTTAGAAGAGTACAATATCTTAGAGAAGGGCAAGCAAGGGTGGGAGTTGAGCCGCCGGGGATTATCATTTCTGTTAGAGAGACTGACCCCCAGGCTGATTACCAATATCCTGTACGGCTATGGTAAACATCCCACCGGCAAGAAGCTTACCGTTGGTGAGGGGCGTGAAGTAGGGATAAGGCACTTCCGTTTCGGCGACCGCTACCGGGATGTTTCGCTTAAGGATACCATCAGGGAAACCATTCGGAACCGCCGTCAGTCCGTAACGAGAAAAGATATTATGGTCGTAACCAAAGACGTCCGCATGCAGATGGACATAGTCCTGGTGGTGGACCTTTCCGGCACCATGGTACAGTTAGAGAAATTATGGCACGCCAAGGAATGCGCTATTGCCCTTTCGCTGGCAGCGTCACAGTTTAGAGACAGGGTGGGGGTGGTTTCTTTTTCCAACCTGGCCGATGTGGTAGTGGATATTACCGACAACCCGTACCATTTAACGCAAAGGGTGCTGAACCTGGAACTGCATCCGAACGCCTTTACCAATATTGGTTACGGTATCTTGAAAGCGACGCAGTTATTCAGCCGCCACAGGCGGGGCAGGGCTGTCCGGCATATGATCGTTATTTCCGATGGTGACGCCACTGCTCCCCACCCTTCCCCGCAGAAATATGCCCTGCGGCAGGCTACCAGCGCGGCAAGGAAGGGGATAACTATCTCCTGTGTCTGTATTGGTGGAGAATCTACCGATCCTGAACTGATGCGGAGAATTGCCAGGATAGGTAAGGGTAGAATTTACTTTGTCGGTGCGGAGACTGTCACTACAGCCGTTCTGGCCGAGAGAGTAGCAGCCAGAGCCTGACAAAATACCAGGATGGCCACTGAAAAAATACCAGGAGGGCCACGCTCTGTCGTGGCCGAAAGAACAAACCAAGAAAGGAGATGAGAGACGATGGCTACCGAAGTAAAAGTTTGCGGGGTATGCGGCAAGAACGATGCCGCGAAAGAGTGTTCGGAATGTAGCATCCCGATCTGTGATATGTGTGCCAAGGAGGTGCTTTTGCAGGACCTCAGCCCGGGGACCATGGTGAAGCCGGGGGTGTCGATGTCTCCCCTGAGAGCAGGGCAGACAAAAAAGAAGGTATGTCCCAAATGCCTCGCTGAAGTTGATTTTATGTAGAAAGGAGAGATTATGTCTGAGAATAAAACATTTAGACTGGGGAATGCAGATATCCCCGTTGGGGAGCCGGTGCGCGACCCTCGCGGGGTTGAGGATATTATCATTGAAGCGATGGAGACGGACTTCCAGGAAGCGCGCTACAAAACTTTTGACCAGAGATTGTTTCCCTTTGCCGATGCTGCTGATATAGCCGAATGGGACAGTTTTTTGATCGGCAGATATCCCCCCCTTTATACATTTTCACCGGGGACATGCAGCGATTGCCCCCTGGGGCCCTGTGATCTGAAAGCGGACAACGGCCTCTGCGGTCTCACGGAAGTTGCCTCTCAGGCGAGGCTTTCCCTGCGGCGTACCTGCCGGGGCTGCCTCAGCCAATTTTTAGACAGCCGGGAGTTGTTAAATTATGCCCTTAAGGTCTTCGGTTCGGACCGCCCCGTGGAATGGGGTAAGATGCACGACCGGAGCGATACCAGCCATATAGGTCTGATGACCGCTATATGGCCGAAGAACCTTGCCGATCTCGCCAGGGTGCTTTCTTATGCCGAGGAGCAGTTGAATAAACTCTTTACGGCCAGTTTCAGCGCTCTCGACCCTACCGAGATGGAACAGATGGTCCTCCATTCGGGCAGTATTTTACTGGTAGCGATGAACGTCTCCGAACTGGTGAAGATGAACTGCTTCGGTTTTACTAACGCCTCCAACGAGGACATCATGACCACCATCAATTGGCCACCGGCCAATATCTTGGGAGGGTTGGGCCATGTGGAAAAGGGAAAGCCGGTACTCACTTTCCTGGGTGATAGCTTCCTGACGGGTTTTTGTGCCGTAAAGCAACTTAAGGAGGAGAACCTCTTCGAAAAGGTGGAGGTCTGCGGCATCGGTCCTGCCGGCCATGATATTATACGTTTTTATGACAGGTGCCGGATACTTGGTCCCATGACCCAGGCCCGTAAACTGGCGCGGCACGGCATCAGCGATGTTATCGTTGCCGGCGACGCCTGTATTGATCTCAGCTTCCTCGAAGACGCAAAGATTGCCGGGACAAAGGTAATATGGACGAGCAGGGCGAGAAATATCGGTCTGCCGGATTATAGTGACGAGACAGTCGAAAAAATTGTCGCCGATCTCCTGGCCGGCGCTCCGGGAGTCTGGGTCCGCCATACGGAAAAGGCGGCTGCCGCAGCGGTGAAACTCGTACAGAAGATATCACGTCCTAAGAACCATCTCCTCTCGGAAGAGGCCGTGAAGAAAGAGGCAAAGCGCTGTCGTGACGATTGTGACCGATGTTCTAATGTTTGTCCCAACGGTCTTCTCATCGGCCTGCAGTTGCGCAAGGTAAACGCTGAAGGAATAGCCGCCCTGAAAGATATAGAAGAGGGATGTTATATGTGCGGCGCCTGTGAGAAGATATGCCCTGAGAAAATACCTCTGGAAAATATCTTCGTTGCCGCCCTGGATGCGTGGAAGGATGATGATAAGTTGAAGATGCGCGCCGGTCGAGGTCCTGTAGCTCGTGTGGGGACTACCAGTTGGGCTTTCGGCTCAATGTGGGGCAACTGCCCCGGTATCTTCCATGTCATTGGATGCGGGGATGCGCGAAACAGTGAGGAATTGGGCTGGATTGCCTATAATCTCACCTTGCGTAACGCCATTATATTTACCGCTGGTTGTGGCGCCGGTGAAATCGGGCGGTATTTCAACAAGGAGAAAGGGCAGTACGTTTATGAACAGTTCGGCACCGAAGCCCAGTTGAGAAACCTGATCAACTGTGGTTCCTGCACGGCCTGTTCCCATATTGTTGATCAGGCGCTGAAGTGGCCCCGTACCGGCGCCGGCGCCGGCCACTACGGCAACTTTGCCGAAACGGCAGATCTGGAATATAATATTATCGCCCCCACTTTGATCGTTTGGGGCGCCTTGCCCGACAGGATGCACGCCCTGGTGGCCTCCTGGGTGCGCGCCGGGATGAGCGCCGTTATCGGCCCCAATTCCGGGTTTGATTGGAATCGTTATCTGATGGGCAACAAGTGGAAGTGGGAAGAATGGTGGTCCTATATCAGTTACGGTGGGAAAAAGCAGTATCATGAGCCGAGTCCTCCCGCGATGATTATTCCGGTGGAGACAAAGGAGGAGTGCCTTACCCAGGCCCTTGCCATTTCCATGCGGGCCGTTGATGTGAGGGACGGCAGGCAGGCGCGGCTTGATACCTGGATTGAATTTTCTCAGATGTTTTTCCAGGAGTTCCCCGACGATTGGCGGCTTTTCGCCCGTTCGGACTGGGAGCTGCCTATTCGCTATAAGAGCAGGCTCCTCAAAGAGTTGAAGGAAAAGTCCGGCTGGGATATAGATCGTATGCAGATAAAAAAGGCCAGGCACCCCGATGGCAGACTTCTCGAAATCGGTGAGTTCAGTAAAGAATACAGCGCCATGACCAAGGCTATCACTAAGTTAAAGCGCATGATTGCACGCGGCAGCGCGCCTGGCGGGAAGGAGGAGAAAAAATGAGTGTTTTTACAGAACTGGTTGGTAATATAAAAAAGAGGAAAAATGTGCTTCTTCTTACCGGATACCTCTGTGATGAGATGGAATTAGGCGGCCGTAAGCTGTCCGATTTTGCGGCTCAGATTGCATTGAAACTGGATCTGCCGGTGGCGGCCACGGGTAGTTCGGCTGTTCCGTTAAAAGAGAAAGGGGTGCGGGCGACGAGAAAAGCGCTGGCGGAGATGGTTAATCTGACCCGTTTCCCCTACTGGGGTGATCCGATAACGGCCCAAAGGCCGGAAATGATGGTCTTTATCGGTTATCCGGCGCGTATGCTTAAGTCTGTTTTACCGGCCGTGAAAGGTATGGAGACAGTGGTGCTGGGGAATATGTCCATGAAGGATGCCACCTTTTCCCTGCCCGACGCTTCGCTTAGGGAGTACCAGAAGAACCTGGAATCGTTGATTGGAAGTCTCTAAAGTTGGAAGTGCCTAAAATTGACGACTTCGTAAAAAGTCTG
>MNZP01000036.1:11226-20447 GCA_001873675.1 Syntrophaceae bacterium CG2_30_49_12
TGGCGGGAGGGGAAAATAAGGGAGGGCTTTCCCTAACCCTCTCCCATCAAGAGTCCTCCCCCCTTTGAAAAAGGGGGGTTAGGGGGGATTTTTAGAAGAATGCTGCGGTACAATGTAAATCTCAAAGATAAGGCGCGCCAATTGCGTAAGAATTCAACGGATAGTGAAAGCGCTTTGTGGTCACGCCTGCGGGGCAAACAACTCATGGGGATACAATTTTACCGGCAAAAGTCAATTGGTAACTACATTGTAGATTTCTTCGCGCCAAGGACGAACTTGGTAGTTGAAGTGGATGGATCACAACATCTAGAAGGCGATCACCTTAAAAGGGATAAGAGCCGTGATGAGTATCTGGTCGGTTTGGGTCTAAAGGTTCTACGTTTCAATAGTAGTGAGGTACTAAAAGAAGTTGATGCTATCGTGGATGTTATCTATTGGACGATGGGAGAACAATTAAATTCAGAAATCCCCCCTAACCCCCCTTTTTCAAAGGGGGGAATTCAGAAATCAACTTTAGATGGGGGCTGTCATGTCCGACAACGATAAGATAAGAGAAGGCGAATTTAGGAGTTGGTCCTTCCCCCCGGAAAAGATCAGGGAATGGACGCGCGTGTTCCTCTCTGATGCCGGGTATGAGCTGCTGCCGCCGGATTACATTGGTTTTGTCCTGCCGGCCATTTATGGAAGGCGTAAAGAAGGTGAAAAAACTTACGATATTGTAGGTTTTGATGCCCCGGATATGGAAACTTCCACGGAAGCCCTGGCTAAATTAGCTGCCGCCAGGGCCGTCCTGGGAGATAGGGCCGATTATGCCTTGCTCCTTCCTCCCATTAACGAATACCTCCTCCTCGAATACTTCCGGCAGGACAGGGGCAGGTGGTACCTGGCCATGAAAGATCTGAAAATAATGGTCTGGCTGATAAACCCGGCGGAGGAGTATGTCTGGTGCATTACCGGCGAACCTTTGGATAAGACTTTGTTGGAGTTTTTTGTTCAGGGTAAAATATCTGCCGATTTTCTCATCATGAGAGAGATAAATCAGTTGCTCTGGGAAGATGAGTTGCGGGAGATGCAAAATGAGCGCCGGTGAAATGGTTTGCACTGCCTGCAGTTGCCTTTGCGACGACATTGAGATAGAAATAGAAAACGGCAGGATTGTGAGTATGGAAAAAGCCTGTCGCAAAGGCACTGCTTTTTTTTTTGGCAGCGAAAATGAAAGACTAAGAACCGTCCATCTCGTTGACGGGAAGCAGGTTGATACAGATCAGGCGCTTGCTGCCGCTGCCGGATTACTCTCGCGGGCGCGCCGTCCTCTGGTTTTCGGTATGGACAATGCCTCGCTGGAAGCCCAGAGGCAGGGAATTGAACTGGCAAGAATGCTGGGGGCGGTGCTTGATGACAGTTCATCCTTTTGCCAGGGAAAGCTCACCCATGATATCTTAACCGGTACCCTTCCCTCTTGCACTTTTGATCAAATCCACGATTCCGATCTCATTATTTACTGGGGTTCCAACCCGCATAACGCCCAACCTCGTCACCTTTCCAGATTCAGCCTGTATGCCCACCGCAAGTACCATGAAATGGGGGCGACACGCTACGTGACCATGGCCGTTGTAGATGTAAGGGAGTCTGAGACGGCGGGGGCCGGTGTGGCCCATCGTTTTTTCAGGATCCTGCCGGGGGAAGACAGTAACTTCATCGCGGCCATCATAGAAGGGATCAAGGGCAATCCGGTCAGGAAGGATGCGTCGGGCTTTCTCAAGTTACTCAAGCAATCCCGCCATTGTGTGATCTTTGCCGGTTTGGGACTCACTTACTCCCTTGACAACGATTTTTCTCTCTTCTATGAGATGCTAAAACACTTGGGCGGCTGGATGAAAACGTTTGTAATCCCCATGAGTGGCCACTACAACGTAAGGGGATTTAATTATTCTCTCTATAATGCTACAGGGTGCGTAAACAAGGTGAACTTTGCCGGCGGCGCCGTCAGTCACGGGGATGAATTTTCCCTGCTGGAACAGGTAAAAAACCGTGCCGCGGACTGCCTCCTCATCGTTGGGGCCGATCCATTTTCTTCTCTGCCGATTTCAGTCCTCAAGCATTTAGATGGTGTGCCCCTGGTTACCCTGGATCCCTTCCGCACCGCCACCACGGAAGCCTCGTCGGTGGTTTTAGGAGTCTCCCTGACGGGCTTGGAGTCCGGGGGAACGGCGATGCGTATGGATGGAACTACGGTGACGCTTATGCCGGCAAAATGGACGGACAAACAGAGCGACGTGCAGATATTGGAAAGACTAAAGGAGTTGCTCCGCCCGTGAAACTGACGATTGTTACTTACAGAGATATTTTCCTCTGGTCGGAAAGATATAAAGAGAACGGCCAGCCAGCCGCGGCCCTTGTTCGTTTATCCCCGAAGGATTTAGCCGACCTGGGGATTGCCGCCGGAGAAAAGTTAAAGTTGACCAACGAAGAGGGCAGTATTGTGGTGGATGTCCTTGCCGAGCCCAAATGCCCCTCGGGGTACGGTTATATGCCGGTAAGCCCGCTTGTTAACCGGTTGACCACCTGCAGGCATGGAAAACTGCCCAATTTCAAACATATTGAGGTCAAGGCCGAGGCTCTCGAGTCATAAATTCCCCCCTTTTTCAAAGGGGGGATAAAAAGGATTAGATCGTGGCGAAGAAGGACAAACTGCAGCCATTGCAGGTATTTCAATATCTGCCGGGTACCAACTGCAAAAAGTGCGGGTTTCTCACCTGCTTTGCCTTTGCCTTTGCTCTCATCGGCAGGGAAAAGAGACCTGAGGATTGTCCCGACCTGCTCACGGAGCAGTATATATCCGCCCTTGATTTTCTCAACGGGCATTTCGGCGGTGATTTTTCCGTAGAGAAAACAGGTCTCCTTATTGATGAGGAGAAATGCTGTGGTTGCGGGGATTGTGTCGCCGTTTGCGATAAGTGCCAGGGGACGGTGATGTTTGGGTCGGGCATTGTTATTCCACGGAATGTACCGCCGGTTTTAAAGATAGTTGACGGGAGGGTGCGGGTCGTCGAGTGGGAAAGTTGTAAACGCTGCATGGACCCACCAGAGTACTGCCGGGTTTGCGAAGAGAGATGCCCCTTTGGCGCTCTGGAGCTGGTGAGATAAAGAGCGGGGTTCAAGGTTCACGGTTCAGGGTTCACAGTTCAGGGTTCACAGTTCAGGGTTCACAGCTCAGGGTTCACAGCTCAGGGTTCACGGTTAGACTGATGAAAATTGAACGGTTTGAAGACATTGAGGCTTGGCAACTGGCGCGCGAATTACCCCGTATTGAATACGGGGGTACCGTTTAACAAAAAAGTTAGGATTTGCGAAGGACTACGGACTGAAGAGACAGATACAAGATGCTGCTGGATCATCAATGCATAATATTGCCGAGGGATTCGATTCAGAGACGAATGCGGAGTTCATCCGGTTCTTGAGATATGCCAAGCGGTCTTGCACGGAAGTTCGGAGCGAACTTTATGTCGCCCTGGATGAAGAGTACATATCGCCCAACGAATTCAAAGATGTTTACGAACAGGCCAGACAAACACGTGCTGCCATTCGTGGATTCATTAACTATCTCAAGAAATATGAAGAGCGCAAGCCAACCATGAACCTTGAACCTTGAACTGTGAACCGTGAACCGTGAACCTTGAACTGTGAACCGTGAACCTTGAACCTTGAACCGTGAACTGTGAACCTTGAAATGACAACAACAGTAGCTGATGTGAATAGGGCTTTTGCGGAAAAAGGGATGGAGATCACCCTGCCCCTCGACGGGAAGGTGGTGGTAACGAAAATTGAGGTTCTCGAAAAGGCGAAGACCCCCGGTCGGATCAAGCTCCTCCTGCAGGTGGGCTTCTTAAATGATCACGGGAAGGAGGAGAGAGAGATATTCCTCTGTGAAGGACCTCTCCGGACGTTGCGGAAATCGGTGGCGCCGGTTATAGAGCCGCCCAAGGCAAGTCTCCTGCCGGTACGGAAACAAATGGATTTCGCGAGCTGTGAGGAGACGCTGGCCTACCTCCGGGAGGCATTTTCCCACCTTCTTCAAGACAAGGGATATCTGCCGGCGGAACGTGAGGGAGCGGATTTTTATTTCGAGAGAGAGGGGAAGGGGTTCTTTGTTAATTGCGTGGTACGCTTTGATGAACCGGCGTTCGAGCGGGCCAGGTCTCTCGTTGAGCTGCGGCGTTCCCTGAAGAGCCAGGGTGCAGCCAATGATTTCGCCCTCGTGGCGCCTGCCATCCAGGAGCCGCTGGGGATCCCCCTTCGCCACCAGGAACGCTGGGTCGCCCGCCATCAGGAGCACCTCTCGGTCCAGAGGATAGGGGTATATGGGGTCAACAACGAGGACCCGAACAAGATCTACCCTTTTACCGTTTATCCGCAGGCCCTGGAATTGAAACGGTACTTCATGATTACATCTCAGCAGTGGTCGCTTGTACGTAGCCGTTACGTCCTTGAGAGGACAAAGAGGGAAGAGTAAATAATTTCTTGACTTTTCGTAAAAGTAACTATAATGGATAACAGCATAAGGGAAGCGACCCTTCAATAAAGGAGATAAAGGAGGTATTAGAATGTACGAAAAGATACTTGTTCCCCTCGATGGGTCTAAGGTTGCGGAGGAGGCTATTCTGCCCCATGTAAGATCAGTAGCCGAGGAGGGTCGTAAGGTAAGGGAGGTGATACTCCTACAAGTTATAGAGACCCCTCCCGCCTGGGTAATGGAACATGATAGTTTTCAAGAATCTCATGAGGCTCAGAAAAAAATAGCTAAAGAATACCTTTCTAAGATACAATCCCAGCTCAAGTTGGAAGGAGTGAATGTCACCTCAGAGGTATTGGTAGGTAGCGCTGCGGAAACGATCATAGATTTTGCCAAACAGAAGAAGGTAGACCTCATCCTCATGACCACGAATGTTAGCTCTGAAATAAGTCAATTGATAATCGGCAGCGTAGCAAATAAGGTAATGCGCTATTCCAGGCTGCCGGTACTGATGGTGAGACCTCCTGTAAAGAAATAAATTCTGACCACCATCATTGATGCCACCATCAATAGCTGCACCTATAATCTTTAAAAATACTTGACAAATGTGTTTATGTGGTTATAGCTGTGTCATGGTATAAAATTTTTACGGGAGGGGAGGGTGAATAAGGATGCTAATCAAACGTTTAATCAGAATCGTCGTTTCAATATTACCGGTGATTATTATTGTCGGGTTGCTCTATGTTGCTTTCTTTGTCAAACCTCAGACAGGAGAAGCTGTTCTCAAGCCTTATCCCATCGTCAGAAGAGACCGTATTTATGGCGTTACGTTGCCGACGCCGACGACGATCTGGGCGGTGGGCAGTCATGGCAAAATTTTGCGCAGCGACGATAGCGGAAAATCCTGGGTGTTGCAAGCGTCGCCGACGCTTGCCCATCTGCAGGATATCGCTGCCTGGGATGAGAAACGGGCCTGCGTTGTGGGCAACGAAGGGATTATCCTTACCACCACTGACGGAGGAAAGCGCTGGAAAAAGGTAAAGACACCTCTTGACGACCAAGAAGCTAAGACTGGATCCGGAGAGAAGGGCCTGGATGTGCAGGTGTCCTCAAGCATGAGCGAAGAAATGGCTAAAGAGACGGCTTCCCAAACACCCAAGAAGCTGATAGCAGTTAAGACTTTTCCCGATGGCAGCGCCTGGGCAGTCGGTGAGATGGGGGCGGTCCTCTGCTCGAAAGACGAAGGGCGAACCTGGGAACGCAGGATGAAAGCAGAAGATGTGGGCTGGAACGATTGTTCTTTCATCGAGCAGAATGGTTTGATAGTCGGTGAATTTGGGCGTATCATGAGGACGGATGACGGCGGCCAAACGTGGACTGCCGTCAAATCTCCGGTGGAAAGCTCTCTCATGGGGGTGGCCTTCCGGGATAAGGAACATGGGGTTGCTGTGGGACTCCAGGGCGTTGTCCTCGTTACGGAAGATGGCGGCAAGCGCTGGACGCAGGCGCCGGCAGCAACCAGCGAGCACTTATTCTCTGTTATATGGGACGGGGGACAGTGGGTCGCCGTCGGTGACAAGGGGGTAATGTTTAAAGGCGATCCCGCCGGTCTTAACTGGAGCGGGGGAAGAATAACAGACCTCGACACATCCTGGTACACCAAGGTGCGGAAGATAGATGATCGCTACTATTGTTCAGGTGACCGCCTGGCCGTCCTAAAAGAAGGCGTGATAGAGTTTTTTGATCGGAAAATATAGGGGAAAGGGGAAGGAAGTCTCATGGAAGAAGAGAAAAAAACCTATAGCTGGGAAGAAACTGCACATAGTAAAATATTGATAGGTTTTACAGATTTCTGTTTTCGGCATCGCATGGCGGTAACAATGCTTCTTGCCGTCATCTCGACGATTTTTGCCGTTTTTGCCTTCCGGGTACCCATAAAGACTATTTTTGAGGAACTCCTGCCCACGAAACACCCCTATGTTATCGTTAATGAACGTTTCAAAAAGACCTTCGGCGGATCGAATATCGTCAACATCATGGTGGAAGCGGAAAAGGGCGATATCTTCAACCGCGATGTCCTGGCCAAGGTCCAACAGATCACCAACGAACTGCAGTTTGTGGAGGGGGTCAATCCATTTCAGGTCATCTCTCTGGCCACTAAGAAGCTCCGGGATGTGCGTGCATCCACGGAAGGGATTTTAAGCGTCCCCATGATGTGGCCTGATATACCCAAAAACGAGGAAGAGATGAGCAAGCTCCGGGACGCCATCCTGGGGAATGAATTGGTTTACGGCCGCTACGTCTCGCGGGATATGAAGTCAACACTGATCACCGTTGACTTCTACGATCATCTGCTGAAATATGACGCGGCCTTTAAAGAGATCATGAAGATTGTGGAAAAGGCCGAGGGGAATGGCGTCAAGGTAGGAATAGTGGGGGAACCGATCCTCTACGGTTGGGTGGGGTATTACTTTACCGAAACCATGACGATCTTCTTTATCACTATTGTTTCCACCGCCCTCGTCCTGTTTCTCCTTATGAGAACCTGGCGCGGCACTCTCTATCCGATGATGGCCGGACTCTTGAGCGCGATATGGGCGTTCGGCGTCGCCGGCATGGCCGGTTTTCACCTGGATCCCCTGACCGTGGTGTTGGCTTTCCTGATTACCGCCCGCTGCATTTCCCACTCGGTCCAGTTTGTTTCGCGGTTTGACTTCGAGATTGCCGGTGGAATGGAACCCTTCAAGGCGGCCAGGCTTGCCATGCTGGGGCTGATCAAACCCGGTCTGCTTGGCGTGGCCACGGATGCCGCGGGGATCATGGTGGTGGTCCTCACCCCCATTCCGCTTCTCCAGAAAGTCGCCATCATCGGGGGGGTCTGGGTATCAACCATTGCTGTCTGCGGGATCGTGCAGATTCCCTTGCTGTTGTCCTGGAGCAGGCGGCCGCGGAAATATGCCCATCCCATTGATGTCTTCCCGATTCTGCGTAAGATTCTATCCCTTGCCATCCACATTATCTCCACCCGGTGGCGCTATACCGTGGCGAGCGGTTTCCTGGTGATATTTGTGGTAAGCGGGTTTTACGCCTTCAAGCTGAAAGTGGGAGATACCCGTCCCGGCTCGCCGATCCTCTGGCCTGATTCGAGTTACAACATAGCCGCGGATAAGATGAATATAAAATTTGCAGGAACCGACAGGCTGTTTGTGGTAATCGCAACAAAAAGATATGATGCCATTAGGGAACCTGTCATCCTGGATTACATGGACTATTTCCAGAATTTCATGGAATCGCAGCCGGAAGTGGGCGGTTCGCTTTCTCTTGCCGACGCCTTGCCGAAGATAAGGACGATGCTTCGGGAGGGCAACCCGCGCTACAAGGAGTATGGAGCCAACATCCCGGAAAATTCGGAACTCATCTATATCTATCTCGCGGGCACCGAACCGGGCGATATAGACAGGTTCGTTGATCCGCAGTTTGAGAATGCCGCGGTGCACTTTATGGTCAAGGATCACAAGGGCGATACCATCCGTGCGACGATTGCCCGGGTGAAGGAATTTGCCGCCAAGCATCCCATACCGGGCGCCGAATACCTCCTCGCCGGAGGCTTGATAGGCGTCCTCGGAGCGGTCAACGAGGTGATCCTTGCCGGCCAATTCGAATCCATCGCCCTGGCGCTGCTGGCCGTGGTGATCTTCTGTTACGTCGGCTACCGCTCCCTGGTGGCAGGGCTGTTCTTTATGATACCGGTGATTATTTCCAATACCCTGACTTTTGCCTTCATGGCCTGGAGAGACATCGGGATCTCCATCAACACCTTGCCCGTAGCGGCGACAGGGATCGGTCTGGGTGTTGACTATGCCTTCTACATCTGTGACGGCATCCGGGAAGAGCTGCGCCGTGGTCACGACCTCATGGGCGCCATCACCAACTCCATATCCTCCGCCGGCAGAGGCGTGCTGGTTACCTTGATTACCCTGGTTACCTGTATCGTTTTCTGGGATTTCTCCTCGCTGCGGTTCCAGGCCGAGATGGGGATCCTGATCGGTCTATGGCTTGCCATCTCTGCCCTCACTGCTCTCTTCCTCATGCCTACCCTCGTATGGATCTTCCGTCCCGATTTTATCATGGGAGAGAGCAACAATAAAAAATGAAGGTCATGAGATATCTCGTTACAGTGGTTGTTTTATTTTTGCTTACCTGTTCGTTTCCTGCCCTTGCAGAAGATGGTTTTACTAAAAAGGACAGGGAACTCCTCATCGAGCTCAGGGTAAAGATGGGAGAAATTGACAAGAGATTTGAACAGGTTGACAAGAGGTTTGATCAGATTGACAAGAGGTTTGAACAGGTTGACAAGAGGTTTGAACAGGTTGACAAGAGATTCGGAGATATGTTCAATTTCCTATATATCCTTGCCGGTATATTCACCTCTTTAGTGGCTGTGGTGATTGGGTTTGGCTATTGGGACAGGAGGACGATCATCAGGGAGGCAAGGAGGGAGGCCATTGAGTTTATAGAGAAGGAGGGTGTTCTGCGGAGGGTGCTGGATGCCCTCAGGGAGCTTTCCCTTGAGGACAACAGGTTGGCGAATGCCTTGAGGCGATTCAATCTGTTGTGATCTTCGTTCCATACAGGAAAGGGGGGATGAGGGGAGATAAGATTTAATAGCGGTAATGGTATAGAGGAAAGGGGGGTCGTCCATACATGA
>MNZP01000063.1 GCA_001873675.1 Syntrophaceae bacterium CG2_30_49_12
AGGCGAGACGCCTGTCCTACTTTTCGAGGGCAATTATCCACCAGTAGGACAGGCGTCTCGCCTGTCAAAAGGTATTTTCAGGTGAAACCCTCATGAGCCTGCGGCTCACAAAGGGGCATGAAAATATAAACAATGGTCTATTTTCGGAGCAAAAAGGGCTAACCATTGGTCGGTTAACCCCTTGATTATTCTAGCTCCCCAGCGCGGACTCGAACCACGGACCCGATGGTTAACAGCCATCTGCTCTACCGACTGAGCTACTGGGGAACACGGGTTTTTTTACAACTCTGGCGGTGGGTGCTCCACCTTGTTCATCAATTTTCTATATTCGAGATTTACTCTGTCCTGGATAGTTTTGATCTGATCCGCTGCAAGATGTCGGAAGCGTCCCTGGACCTTCAGATAATCTTCGACAGGCCGAAGTTCTTCCGGCATCTCCGTGAGCCTGTATCTGCCGTTTTCCACCTCGTAAAGGGGAAAAACGCCTGTTTCCACGGCAAGCCTTCCTAATTCGATGCATAACTCCGGCGCTGCCCGCCACCCCGTGGGGCATACTGATAAACAGTGGATATAAGCAGTCCCTTTTATCTCTCTCGCTTTTTTTACTTTATTCATGAAGTCAATGGGGTGACTGTTAGTTGCCGTGGCAACATAGGAAACGTTGTGGGCCACCATGATTTCGGGAAGATTTTTCTTCCATGTCTTGTTGCCGATGCTTTCCTTTCCGGCAGGCGCCGTAGTTGTTGAGGCCCCGAAGGGGGTAGCGCTGGAACGCTGAATGCCCGTGTTCATATAAGCCTCGTTGTCAAAGCACACGTAGAGCATGTCATGCCCCCTTTCCATGGCTCCGGACAGGGCTTGCATCCCGATGTCAGCGGTGCCGCCGTCTCCTCCGATGGCCACGGTTTTAACATACCTATCGGGAATCCTTCCCTTGCGCCGCAGGACCTTTAAGCCGGCCTCCACGCCCGCACCGACCGCCGCGGCATTCGGAAATGCCACATGTATCCACGGCAGTTTCCATGCCGTTGTAGGATACGGGGTGGAGAAAATCTCTATGCAGCCTGTGGAACTGGCAATAACCGTATCTCTGCCCAGCGCCTTGCACATCAGGCGCACGGCAAGAGCTTCTCCGCATCCCTGGCAGGCACGGTGCCCCGCACAAAAATATTCCTCTTTATCCGCCAGCTTAATGTTTTTTACAAGACCCTTGAGGTACTTTCTTTTCATTCTCCCCTCACTCCATAAAATTTGTATGCTTCCCTGGATTTTTTTGTCTTCGCTTCCAGCGCCCTTTTCCCCATCGTTACAAAATCTTCCACCGTAACGTCGCGTCCGCCAAGGCCGATGATGTAATTAACAATCACAGGCCGGTCCGGCTCGTCGTACAGGGCGGATCTGATCTCGGTACAGACGGGACCTCCCGGGCCCCCATACGAGACTGCCCTATCTGTGACGGCCAGAACCTTAACACCTTTCACGGCTTTCTTCAGTTCTTCAAAGGGAAAAGGCCTCCAGAGCTTTAACTTCAGCAATCCGGCAGATATACCCTCTCTGCGCAATTCATCAATGGCGACCTCGGCTGTCTCGCCCATGGAACCCATGGTGAGCAATACCACCTCGGCTCCTTCTGTCTTATAAGCCGCTACAGGTTCATACCTGCGGCCGAAGAGACTCTCCCATTCTTTCCATACCTCTAATATGGTTTTCTTTGCATTTACGATGGCGACATCTTTTGCCTTCATTACCTCGGTAAATATCTCCGGCATGGCGAAGGCCCCCATAGTAACCGGCCTGTCAGGATGAAGCGTGGCGTAAGGTTTATACTCTGGGAGGAACCTGTCCACCTCCGCCTGATCGGGAAGTTCGATCGGCTCAACCGTATGGGTGAGCTGGAAACCATCCATATTGACATTTACAGGCAGCATGACCTCTCTGTGTTCGGCAATTTTGAAGGCCTGAATGAGCATGTCCACCACTTCCTGACCGTTTTCCGCAAATAGTGAAATCCAGCCCGTATCTCTCTGCAACATGATGTCACTGTGATCGTTCCATATATTAAGAGGACCGGACAGCGCCCGGTTGGCGATTACCATTACCACGGGAAGCCGCATGGCCGAGGCAATCGGCATGACCTCCTGCATGTAGAGCAATCCCTGGGAACTGGTAGCGGTAAAGGCCCTTGCCCCTGTACCCGCGGCGCCCAGCACTGCGCTCAGAGCCGAATGTTCGGACTCGACGGTAATAAACTCGGAATCAATTCTCCCCTCGGCGACAATTTCCGCCAGATGCTCTGCCACATGGGTGTTGGGAGTGATGGGATATACGGCCGCCACATCAATATTGCACAAGGCAACTGCCTCCGCTGCGGCAATCGCTACTTCCATACCAACCCGCCTAGACATGCCTATTATCCCTCCTCATTAACCATTGTTATTGCCTCCGTCGGACATTCACGTGGGCAGATGCCGCAACCCTTGCAGTAAGTGAGGTTTCCCGTGAAGTATCCCTCTTCATTTGCAGAAATGCACCCTTCCGGGCAGAATATATAGCAGACCCCACATTTAATGCACTTGGATTTATCCCATACGGGTTTTCTCCCTGCCCTCCAGCTTCCGGTATGGTACTCTTGCGAACTTCCCGGGGTAAATACCATACAGCCCGGATTGACCTCCTGCCATGTTTCCGGCCACCTTTTCTCTATCATCATTACACCTCTCTCAAGACTTACAACTCGATCTTGATAGTACAGGAATTTCCATTTTAAATAACTTTAGGCACTTTAAACTTTAGCTCACTTTAGGCACTTAACCTGATCTCGTTATATGCCCTCTGTGCGGCGGTAAGGTTCTTTTGTGCAAGCCTGCCGAATCTGTGCGCTATGGGCGATTTTAATGAATCCATCTTCACGATTCCGATTGCCTTAATCAAGGCCCCCAACATGGTTGTATTGGTGATCGGGACACCTAACTCTTCCCTGGCTATTGCCGTCGCGTCAACGGTGGCGATCCGCCCCTTGAAGCCAATGGCCTTTTGCAGTTCTTTTGCTGTCTTTGATGTATTAACGATCAGGACCCCATCCGGTTTTAACCCTTCGGCAACATTGACCAGACCAACAAGGCCTTCATCAAGAACGACCACCGCATCAGGGTGATAAATGCCGGACCTGATTTTTATCTGTTTATTATCAACCCGGTTAAACGCCGCCACAGGGGCGCCTCTCCTCTCCGGTCCGAAGCTGGGGAAACCCTGGGCATACTTTCCCTCCTCAATGGCAGCCACCGCCAATATCTCCACAGAAGTCACCGCCCCCTGTCCCCCCCTTCCATGCCATCTTACCTCTATCATCGGACAATCTCCCAAATTGGATTCATGTTCAGCACAAATTAAAAAGTTGCTACTATAATAATTGCTCTTTCCTGTCAATTATTATTTTAGAACCTATCCTCAGGAGTCCTTCATCCCCCGGCGAAATTCCATAGACTTTGCCAGTGTCCTTCTGTCCGTGTATTTGAGATCCCCCCCAAAAGGTATGCCGAGGGCTATCCTCGTTACTTTAATATCCTTCTCTTTTACCAATTTGGTAATTAGTAGAGCGGTTGCCTCTCCCTGGACGTTCGGATTGGTGGCCACAATGAGTTCCCTCACCTGATTACGGCCTATCCTGTCTAAGAGTTCCTGCAACCTGAGGCGTTCCGGTCCAATTCCGTCAAGAGGTGACAGAGCCCCATGAAGAACGTGGTATGTCCCCCGAAAACTTCCGCTTTCCTCAATGGCAATGAGTGAATCAGGTTCCTCCACAACGCATATGGTTTCCCCGTCCCTCGAGGGATCGGCACATATTTCACAAAGTTCTCTCTCTGTCAGATTAAAACATACGGGACAAAACCTGATCTTTTCTTTAACTTCCATAATGCTTTCCGCAAGCATTCTTGCCTCATCGGGAGGGGCGCGAAGAATAAAGGTAGCCAATCTCGTAGCGGTCTTTTCCCCGATACCGGGAAACCTTCCGAGTTCCTTGATAAGACGTTTTACAAGGGGTGGATATCCTGCCATTTGTAAAAGCCACCTCCCTCTATGTCAGGCCGGGGATGTTGATGCCTCCGGTGATTTTTGCCATCTCTGCTGAGGCCATCTCTTGGGCCTTACGGATGCCCTCATTCACCGCAGCTACTATCAGATCCTGAAGCATATCAATATCTTCAGGATTAACCACCTCTTTTTCTATTTTCAGTGATACAATCTCATATCTCCCGTTTACCACGACGGTCACCATGCCCCCGCCGGCCATGGCCTCCACGGTTTTAGCTTCCATCTCCTCCTGAAGATGGGCTAACTTTTCCTGCATCTTTTTGGCCTGCTTCATAATGTTTCCGAAATTTTGCATCAGTGGACTTACCTCCCGTGTTCTTTTGATAGTACTTATTGGCCTGTTAATAATCCAATCGAGGAATAACTTCGCGTATCTCGGCGCCTCCAAAAATATCCATAACCTTTTGCAACATCGGGTGGTTCAGTGCCTCCCGCTTGACCTCATTTGTCCTGTTACTGTTGGAAATGCTGTTGTGCCTCTTCTCATCTGAAAATCCCCCCAGCCCCCCTTTAAAATC
>MNZP01000149.1 GCA_001873675.1 Syntrophaceae bacterium CG2_30_49_12
CCGACGCGGCGTGACTCCTTACATATCTCAGGGATGCCGAAATCTTTTTGGCGGCGGTTTTCAGATCCAGATTGCTCATGGGCCCCGCCAACTTCGGGACCACGAGGGCAGACATGAGGCTGATGATTATCAATACTACTATAAGTTCAAGAAGCGTAAAGCCTCTGGAGAGCTTTGAATTACTCCTGAAATTCGGCAAAGCATCATTCCTGTGAAAGCAGGAGCACCGTCTCTTCGAACTTAATGCCCGGCCCAGAAATACTGCCATCTGATCTCTGATCACCATAAAAGTGCATTTGGGTGGATCAATCGGTTCCGACAAGCCCAGGCAGACCATCGAGCATCATGCCGTCTGAAGTACCATTGAGCTGAAAACCCACAACATTCCTGTCCGATGAATAGGCAATGTAGGTGGCACCGCTGATATCCTGCGAGAAGATCGCCTCTGCGAGATTGACCACCTTGGCATGGCCGCCGACAGGGAGCACCTGGGTGGCCACCGCAGTTCCATTGTCGTTATAGGCGGTCAAGGTAACATTTGCTGCGCCGGCTTCCGTGTTGACAAAAGCAATACCGGTCCAGCCGTTCTTCTCGATCTTGGCAAAGACGCCCGCCTTTGCGCCGGTCCCGCCCCCTCCTGCGTAGGCCGCAAGCTGGTTGCCGTCGACGGTGCCAAAAAGCTCAAAGCCGGTGATGGGTCTCGTGGAGCCTATCTTGAACCACGCCGTTTGAGCGGGAAGGTTGAGGGCCGCAACTGCGCCAATATATTTTCCCTTTCCCGCTATGGGAAGGGTTGAGGGGGAAAGGGGGGTCCCCTGAGCACTGTAGGGCGTGATGGTTATAGTACACGCCGATGCGATGGGTTATAGGCCACAATGCCGGTCCACCATTCATTACCGGCCACGTGGGGGTAGTATATGGCCGAGACGGTGTTGCCAGTAAGGAGGAGCCCATCCAACTGGTTGCCGCTGCCGACGCTGCCAAACAGCTCCAGACCGATAATGCCGCTTGCATTGGTGATCACCGCTGATTGAATGTCCGGCTGAGGTTGGTTATTGAACAGGCTCGCAATGTCGAATGCCTTGTGTTCGTTGGCATTAAGCGTGTAGGGGACACTCCTTCCATCGTTAAAGGTAATAGTCAAACCTTTCGCTTCCGAGGTGGTGTTCACCAGGCTTACCCCGGTCCACCAGTCAGCGTTTGAGGCTATGTGTGAGATATAGATATCCGAGGTGTTTACCTCGTTTACCGCGGGGATTGCCGCCCTGTAGATTCCCTCCTGGTAAAACTTCGTGTAGCCCAGAACCGCCGCAGAGTCTGTGTCAAAGATGATGTATCCAATGTTTATGTGGTTTGTGAACTCATCTGCAACGGCGATCTGTCTCCGGCCGCGGACAGAAAGTGTGACATCCTTGGTCTCTATGAGCTGACCTTCATCGCTTAAGGCCCTCAGGGTACCGGTGACTGTTTGATCAGAACTGGTATTTATGATGGCTATCTCCGTTTGCCAGGGAAGGCTTGTGGCGATGTGGGGAAAGTAGAGAGCCGCATTGAAGCCTGTCTGGGCAACGGTGAAGGTCTGTCCTCCAATGGTCATGGTGCCTGTCCTGGTACTTCCCGTTGTATTGGCGGATACGAAATAGGAAACCGTTCCCGATCCGACTCCGCTATTGCCGGAAGTAATTGTAATCCATGAATGATTGCTCACGGCTGTCCAGGAACAGCTCATTGATGCTACGGTCACAACACCCGAAGCACCAGAAGCTGTAAACCCGTCGGCATCGGGGTAGAGGGTGGCGCAGCGTCGTGGCCATTGAGAAACATCATAACCGGTCGGCGATAGCCTTCCGTCGGATACCGTGATCGTTGCCGGACCGTAAATCGTGCTTCCACCATTGCCCAGAAAGTAAAGGGCGTTTTCATAGGTTCCATCCGCCAGTTCCGATACGTTCAGGGTGAAGGCGCCGGAGGAAGTGACCGTTGATCCAAATCCGGAAATCAAGTCGCATCCGGTATTGTAAGGAAAAACCCCGACCATGGAGATCCCCGTTGCTCCGGTCACCATACCGGGCGTTTCCAGATTGCCCAGGTATGAAATCATCCAGCTCTGAAAATTGGTTCTGTATGCATCCAACGTTAAAGGTGCGCCTGCCCTGCTGAAAGTGCCGGCAAAGGCCGCGGAAAAACTGACACCGTTGCCGATCTGCTGGAGAAGACTTTTGGTTACAAGCAGACTGTTTCCCGCCCCGCCCCGGGCCGTGGTGTCGAACAGGTATTTTACAGCCAGGCCGAAGGCCGGATAAATATCTTCGTTGGACAAGCCTGCCGCAACCATAGCCTGACCCGTCTTGACGCTTACCGGGTTGGGACGACCGGCCGCATAATAGTCGGCCAGGGATAGTGTATCCATCAGGGTATGATGCAGGCCGATGAAAACCGCCTGACCTTCGAAAAACCACAGTTCACATCCGCTGCCGCTGAGGTTGTCATGTGCGAGGGTGCTCTGGATGACATGAGTCAGCTCGTGACGGATGGTGTGGCGGTAGCCGTAAAAGTTGTTCAGCCTGTCCATGGGGTCCAGATTCTGCCCGTCCAGTGCGGGCATGCTGATCCCGTCCGAGGTTCCCGTACCGTTTGAACCAACCCCATCGGAGCAAATGTGCAGCTTGGTCGATGAAACGGTCGTATTGATCCCAAGCTCAGCATCCGTTACGCCAAGAACCGTCTTGACCGCGTCGAACTCCGTTTCGGCCATCTGGGCAAACAGGACGCGGACATTATCGCTGCTGATGTCGCTGTAGACCAGGAAGTGATCCGATTCATAAACCCGCCAGTTTGGATTGTTATAGCAACCACAGGCTTGTGCTCCGTCCCGAGATGTATAAATGGGGCCGTGATAGCCGACCGAATTGTTATAAAACGTCCCGGTTGCGGCACCGGCTGTCCCAACACACTGAAGATCAACGAGGAAGCCTGTCCCAGTCCCGTAGCTGCATAAAAAGCACAGAAATAAAACAAAACATAGGAATAATAATCGTTTAAGTGTTTTCATAGTTTACCTCCATCTGATTTAATATTGATTTGGAAAAGTATGGATGTTTTGACACCTCGTTACATAGTATGAGACCTTGACGAAATCCGGGGATGCCATATTAGTTTTTTCGGAACTTCTGATTTGCCTTCGTTCGAGAGGTTTCCAGGTAATCCGTGTTTCATGCCGCCTACGTCAGGAAATATCTTAATCAAACAACGCCTGTCCAACTACCGGCGCGGTCGATTTAACTTACCATGTCTGGTTCAGGTGCTAAAGACCTGAACCAACGAATTATCCTGCTTCCGCCTGCCGGAACGTGGGCGGGTCGCACAGGCAGTTTCCCATTATTGATGGGCATACTTCGCTTTGTCCATCCTACATTTCTGGTTCCCTTACCCTTCCCCTGTGCCATGATTTATGAGCCATAAAAACCTCCATTAAAAATGGATTATTTGTCAGGTCTTGTAAGGCAATCTTTGTTCTTCAACCATCGGCGACAGTTTTTCAAATTCAGGGTCTTTGTGAACAAGTATCCCGTCATTGAGCATACAAAATGCGGCTATATAAGCATCGGCAAGGGATATGCGATTATTCGCTTTTAAATTACCTGCCCTCAAGTTGAGGACTTCGCTTGATTCCTCGATCTGAACAGCGAGGGACTGAATCAACCCGATCCTCCGTAATGCTTCTACTTTGCCCTTCTCCTGCAAAGTTATGTAGTAGACCTCGGTTATGCTTATAAAAGCCAAGTAAATCCTTATTTCGCCGTTTTCTGCTCTGAACAACAGGTCGTTGACAATATCCGAGCCATTTTCATCTTCGATGAATGTCAACAGGGCAGAAGTATCGAGGATATAAGTGTCAGCCTTATCTCTGCTCAAGTTCAATATCCTCAGCCCTTAACTTCAGCAATTTTTCTGTTAGATGTTCCCCTTTTCCGGCGCCTCTTAGAAGCCCTCTTGCATCGACTGGCGAAATTTTCTCCGCAGTGTCAGGGAAGATAATCAGAACCTCTGTTTTTTTATCCGTTTTTATAGGTTCCAGTGGCTTTATATGGTGCCCATCATATATAGCTCTAATTGCCTGCATAAATAGCACCCCTTAATCTTTTCAATTCGGTATAACTTTATTGCTTTTGATGTGTAATGTCAATACGCAAACCATGCACTGTAGTTATTTCCAGCACTTGAAGAAAGTTTCACTAAAAATATCCATTGGAATCGGGAATCGGGGCGGAATCGGGGGACGCCATATTAGTTTTTTCGGAACTTCTGATTTGCCATGTTCGTGAGGTTTCCAGGTAATTCGCTTTTCATGCCGCCTCCATCAGGAAAATATCTAATCAAACAATGCCGTCTAATTACAGCCCCAAACGTCCGTTTTTTATAGCGGGAATTCCATAATACTCATTATTAATATAATAATAATAATAATAATAATAATAATATAGTCGAGTA
>MNZP01000102.1 GCA_001873675.1 Syntrophaceae bacterium CG2_30_49_12
CAGGTAGATAGACTGAAGGTGGATAGGCTGAAGGTAGAAGGATTTTCGAGATGTTTTATAGATTTTAGCCTTCAGCCTTCAGCCTAAACACCTGAGTAGTTACGAGTTTAGGGAGATATGGAAGCAAAAGCAGTTGTCAAATATGTGCACACATCACCACAAAAGGCACGATTGGTGGTGAATTTGATCAGGGGAATAAAGGTTGAAGAAGCCCAAAATATACTGACCTTTACGAAAAAACATGCTGCCAGGGTGGTCAGTAAAGTCTTAAAGTCAGCCATAGCCAATGCCGGGCAGAATCCCAATATAGACAAGAATATCCTCTATGTGAAGGAGATTTTTGTGGATCAGGGTCCTTCCATGAAGCGATGGAGGGCAAGGGCACAGGGGAGGGCAGCTGCAATAAAAAAAAGAACATCTCACATAACGGTTATTCTGGATGAGAAGTGGTTACCCCACAAAAAGTAATAAGTGATAATTCAAGGAGGTGAAAGGTTGGGGCAAAAGGTTAACCCGATTGGTTTCAGGTTGGGTGGTATCAAGACATGGCATTCATTATGGTTCGCCGAAAAAAATTACAGTAAACTGCTTCATGAGGATATCAAGATCAGAAAATACCTCAAAAAGAAACTTTATAATGCGGGCATTTCAAAGATAGAGATAGAAAGGGCTGCCGACAAAGCCAAGGTTAATGTCTATACAGCGCGTCCGGGAATTATCATAGGCAAGAAAGGTTCAGAGATAGAAAAGCTGAAAAAGGAACTTGAGGGTGTTGCAGGAAGAGAGATTATTATAAACATTCTTGAGGTGCGGAAGCCTGAAATAGACGCACAACTCGTTGCTGAGAGTATTGTCCTTCAGTTGGAACGGCGCGTTGCCTTCAGGAGGGCGATGAAAAAATATGTAAGCTCCGCTATCAAATTCGGTGCCAAGGGTATCAGGGTGAAATGTTCTGGAAGACTTGGGGGAGCGGAGATGTCGAGGTCAGAGTGGTATCGAGAGGGGAGGGTCCCCCTTCACACGATGCGGGCAGCTATTGATTACGGCGTCGCTGAGGCTCATACTACTTATGGCATTATCGGTGTGAAGGTACATATATTTCATGGAGAGGTGCTACCCGCGAAAGACGATAGACTGAAGGCTAAAAGCTGAAGGATGAAGGGAAACCAGAAGAAGCATTCGGATAACCGAGGGGAACTTACTTAGAGGGAAGGTTGCCAAATTATGTTAATGCCGAAAAGGGCCAAATATAGAAAGTTGCAGAGAGGCCGTATGGGTGGCAAGGCCACCAGGGGGTGCCATCTGGTATTTGGGGAATATGGTTTACAGGCCACCGAATGTGGGTGGATCACAGCAAGGCAGATTGAGGCCGCACGTATTGCCATGACGCGTCATGTGAAAAGGGGAGGGAAAGTCTGGATCAGGGTATTCCCCCATAAGTCCATTACCAGGAAACCAGCCGAAACTCGTATGGGAAAAGGAAAGGGAGCGCCTGAAGAGTGGGTAGCCGTTGTAAAACCTGGTATCGTTCTTTATGAAATGGAGGGAGTTACAAAAGATGCAGCCATAGAGGCATTCAGATTGGCAGCGCACAAGCTTCCGATATCTACTAACTTTCTTTCAAGGGACAGATATAGTGAAAATTAAGGAAATTAGAGAACTCAGTATTGGTGAGTTAAAACAGAAAAACAGGGGTCTGCTGGAAGAACTTTTCAAGCTCCGGATCCGCCATACCTCCGGGCAATTAGACACCCCTTCTGTGATGAGCCTTATCAGAAAAGATATTGCCCGCATTAAGACCGTACTGAGGGAAAAGGAGGATCGTTAGAGATGGGTGATCGGGGCCATAAAAGAACCATTATGGGGGTCGTTGTGAGCAATAAAATGGATAAAACCATTATTATTCGGGCAGAAAGATTGGTCAAGCACCCTGTATTTCATAAATACATCAAAAGACATGTTAAATATAAGGCCAACGATGAGGGAAACATTTGTAATATTGGCGATAGAGTTCTCATTGTTGAATCGAGACCGCTTAGCAGGGAAAAGCGATGGCGGCTACGCAAAATTATAGAGAAGTCGGGGTAGGTCTTACAGGTACTACCTTCGTTGGGTGGATTTTTCCTATGATACAGATGCAGACCATTTTAAATGTGGCCGATAATTCAGGTGCGAAAAAGGTCGCCTGCATTAAGGTTCTCGGTGGGTCGAAAAGAAGATATGCCGGCGTGGGTGATATCATCGTCGTATCCGTCAAAAAAGCCATCCCCAATGCAAAGGTCAAAAAAGGGGATGTCATGAAGGCAGTAGTCGTGCGTACCGTGAAAGAGGTAAGGAGACCGGATGGTTCATATCTGAAATTTGATGATAATTCTGCTGTTCTGATTACGAATCAACTGGAACCTGTGGGAACAAGGATATTCGGACCAGTTGCCCGCGAACTCCGGGCAAAGCAATTTATGAAGATTATTTCTCTGGCGCCGGAGGTGCTATAGGGGTCAGAGAGGGGTTATCTGAAGACTGACAGAGAAGAGTTGAAAACCGGGGAACAGGATGATGCGGGAAGGGCAATTGAAAAAAGGTGATATAGTGAAGGTAACTACCGGTAATGAAAAAGGGAAAACCGGCAAGATCATCAAGATTATCAGTAATAAGGACAATGTATTTGTGGAGAAGCTAAACTTCGTCAAACGGCATCAAAGGCCTAGTGCAAAGGGAAAGGGAGGTATCATTGAGAAAGAAGGACCGATACATATCTCCAATGTGATGCTCATCTGTAACAAATGTGATAACGCTGTCAGAGTGGGATACAGGATATTAGATGATGGAAAGAAGGTACGTTTCTGTAAAAAATGTCATGAGATACTGGATGTTTGAGGGGTAGGGAAAAAGTGGCAAGGTTAAAAGAGTATTACTTAGAGGAACTCGTTCCCGTATTAACTAAGCAGTTTAGCTACAAAAACCGGATGGAGATTCCCAGACTGGAGAAGATAGTTGTCAATATGGGTCTCGGTGAAGCGATCCAGAATATCAAGCTCCTTGATAAGGCAGTGGAGGAACTTTCCCTGATTGTTGGTCAAAAACCGGTAATTACAAAGGCAAGACGGTCAATTGCCACGTTTAAGCTTCGTAAGGGTATGTCTATAGGGTGTCGGGTTACCTTGAGAAGGGAAAGGATGTACGAGTTTTTCGATAGACTTGTAAATGTTGCTCTTCCAAGGGTCAGAGATTTCAGGGGAATTTCGCCATCGTCGTTTGATGGAAGAGGGAATTTTGCCATGGGATTGAAGGAACAGCTTATCTTTCCGGAGATAGATTATAACAAAGTTGATAAGGCAAGAGGGATGAATATTGTGATCCTTACAACGGCTAAAAGGGATGATGAAGCAAGAGAACTTCTCAGGCTTATGGGTATGCCGTTTAGAAGTTAGCAAGGGGAAGAGGCGTGGCTAAAAAATCGTTAATGGCAAAGGCTAAGAGAAAAATGAAATTTCCTGTCAGGGCATATAACCGTTGTCCCATCTGTGGAAGACCAAGGGCATTTTATAGAAAATTTGAGATGTGCAGAATATGCCTGAGAAACTTCTCTCTCAAAGGGGAAATTCCTGGCGTCATAAAATCGAGCTGGTAATTGGATAATTAGTACGTTTTTAAGGAGTAATATATGGGATTGACCGATCCGATCGCGGATATGCTAACGAGGATCAGAAACGCCAATAGAATCCATCATAAGAGAGTTGATGTGTTACTGTCCCGGGTTAATCTGAGTATCGCCAGCGTTTTGAAAAAAACAGGCTATATCAATGGGTGCAACATTGATAAAGACAAGAAAGGATATCAGGTATTAAGGGTGTATCTCAAGTATCCGGAGGCGAAGAAAACTGTCATTACAGAAATTCGTAGGATTAGTAAACCGGGAAGAAGAGTCTATGTAAAGAGTGAAAATATTCCCCGTGTGTTGAACGGATATGGAATTGCCATCATTTCTACTTCGAGAGGGATCATAACAGATAAAGAGGCCAGGCAGTTAAACGTAGGTGGCGAGGTTCTCTGCCATGTGTGGTAGTCAGTCGTAAGTCGTCAGTCTTATGTCTTTTGACTTATGACTTAAAAGGGAGATTTGTTTATGTCAAGAGTTGGTAGGAAACTTATACAAGTCCCCGTGGGTGTAAGTGTCACTCGGGGCAACGAGGTCATCAAGGTTGATGGTCCCAAAGGAACCCTGTCAATGAAGCTGCCGCGGCACGTTGAAGTAACCCTCGACAATGGAACAATTGTGGTAAGAAGGTTGTCCGATGATAGAACAGGAAGATCATACCATGGTTTAGTAAGAACGCTTATAGGAAATATGGTTACTGGTGTCAGTGCCGGTTTTGAGAAAAACTTGGAAATATCAGGAGTTGGATACCGGGCAGAGATAAAAGACAACATCCTTAAATTGACCGTTGGTTATTCCAATCCTGTGGAATATCAGATTCCAGAGGGGATTAACATTATGGTTGAAAAACAGGTGAATGTCTCGGTCTCGGGAATTGATAAGCAACAGGTGGGGAAAGTTGCCGCACAGATACGGGCGCTAAAGAAACCGGAACCCTATAAAGGCAAAGGAATAAAGTATGCGGGTGAGCAGGTAAGGCGAAAAGTCGGCAAATCCGTGGGGGCCTGATATTAGAGAAAATTGAGGTAGAAGAGATTGGTATCAAAGAAGGTTGAAAAAAGCAGGGTTAAACGTAAATTAAGGGTGAGGGGAAAGATACACGGTACGGAGACGAGGCCGCGTCTTTCAGTATTCAGAAGCACACGGCATATCTATGTTCAGGCAATTAACGATGATCTAGGAAAGACAATGGCTGAGGCTTCAACCCTCAGTGAGGAATTAAGTAATTCTCTTGGTGGCTTGAAAAAGGGCGATGCAGCTAAAGAAGTGGGGAAATTGATGTCAAGGCGATTGAAGGCTATGGGTATTGAAAGTGTTGTCTTTGATAGAGGAAGGTACCTCTATCATGGACGGGTCAGGGCTTTTGCCGAGGCCGCCAGGGAATCGGGGTTAAAATTCTAGATAGTTATAAGGAAATGATACTTGAATAAAAAAGATGTAAGAGAATTAGAATTCCTTGACAGGGTCATAGCGATTAATAGGACCGCCAAAGTGGTCAAGGGTGGAAGGAGGTTCAGATTCAGCGCCGTAGTCGTTGTCGGCGACGGTAATGGATCGGTAGGCGCCGGTTTAGGCAAGGCTCATGAGGTGCCGGAGGCAATCAGAAAGGGCATGGAGCAGGCTAAGAAGAATACAGTTAAGGTCGCCATTGCCAACGGGACAATTCCCTATGGGGTTATCGGACATTATGGCGCCGGAAGGGTACTCCTGAAACCTGCTTCCGAAGGGACGGGTCTCATCGCGGGAGGCGCAGTCAGGGCGGTACTTGAGGTGGCAGGGATTCATAATATATTGACAAAATGCCTTGGTTCGCACAATCCTCATAATCTGGTCAAGGCAACCATTGACGGGCTATGTCAATTGAAGGATTCAGCATACATTTCTGCCCTAAGGGGAAAGGATATTGCTGAACTTTAAATTCGCTCTAAGGGAAAGTAGGTTCGTGGGTAAGAAGCTAAAGATAAGGCAGATAAAAAGTTACATCGGAAGGCCGGAAAAGCAGAGGAGTATCCTCCGCGGGATGGGACTGGGAAGGGTTAACAGGACGGTCCTGCTGAATAATACGCCTGAGATTTGCGGCATGGTCAGAAAGGTTATCCACTTAGTATCGGTGGAGGAAATTGAGGAGGTGGCCGACGCATGAATCTGGGTACTTTGAAACCACCAGATGGTTCCAGAAAGAAGAGGAAAAGAGTTGGCCGTGGGAATGGGTCAGGTCACGGTGGAACATCATGCAAGGGATCAAAAGGGCAGAATGCCCGTTCAGGCGGAGGTGTCAGACCCGGTTTTGAGGGCGGCCAGATGCCTCTATCAAGAAGATTACCCAAAAGGGGATTTCGTAACCAATTCCGCAGGAATATTATTATTCTTAATATAGAACAGTTGAAGAGATTTCCCGAAGGTTCTGTCCTCGATGAGGATACCCTTAGAAATAAAGGATTGGTGAAGAGAAGAGGCGATGGCATCAAGGTACTGGGGAAAGGAAATATCGTCTACCCCCTGACGTTGAAGGTAGACATGATCAGTCGTTGTGCGAGAGAGAAAATTGAAGCCGCCGGTGGTCAGATCATAATCGTAGAGGGTAACTGATTTGCTCGAAGGATTTAAAAATATCCCAAAGATACCGGAACTTCAGAAGAGGATTTTCTCTACGCTTCTTCTATTGTTTGTTTACAGAATAGGTACGCATGTACCCACGCCGGGAATTGACACGACAGCATTAGCAGCCTTTTTTGAACAGGCTAAGGGTTCTCTCCTGGGGTTATTTGATATGTTTGCCGGAGGGGCCCTCTCCAATCTATCTGTCTTTGCCCTCGGTATTATGCCCTATATCAGTGCATCCATTATTCTCCAGTTGCTGACCGTTGCCGTTCCCCACCTGGAAAAGCTTTCTAAGGAAGGCGAGGCGGGTAGAAGAAAGATAACTCAGTACACACGATACGGGACGGTAATTTTAAGCATCATTCAGGGTTTTGGCATTGCCGTTGGACTGGAAAATATGGCTGGTCCAAACGGCGCCTCTATTGTGATTAATCCTGGGTGGGCCTTTAGATTGATGACCATGATCACGCTGACTGCCGGCACGGCATTCATCATGTGGCTTGGAGAGAAGATTACAGAAAAGGGAATTGGCAATGGCATCTCTCTGATCATCTTTGCCGGAATTGTATGCAGAGGCCCCGTGGCAATCATCAACACCTTCCGCCTTGTGTCTACGGGTGAAATGGGCATCTTTGTCATTGTCCTGTTGTTGATTATGATGGTTGTCGTTGTAGGAGTCATTGTATTTGTTGAGAGCGCTCAAAGAAGAATACCGATACAATATGCAAAGCGAATCGTCGGGAAAAAGATGTATGGCGGACAGACAACGCATCTGCCCCTGAAGATAAATATGGCAGGGGTTATACCCCCCATATTTGCCTCCTCGATTATCATGTTTCCCGCAACAATTGCTAATTTCATTCCCCATCCGTGGATGAAGACAGTGGCAGATATCCTGGTCCCCGGAAAATGGGGTTATGAGGCGCTTTATGTCGCCTTTATCGTATTCTTCTGTTACTTCTATACCGCCGTTACTTTCAACCCCGTTGATGTGGCTGATAATGTCAAAAAGTATGGGGGCTACGTCCCCGGCATAAGGCCGGGTAAAAAGACAGCGGAGTATATAGATAGCGTCTTGACCAGGCTGACTTTTAGCGGCGCGATTTACGTTTCGGCGGTCTGTGTGCTGCCCAGTATACTGGTCAGTTACTTTAACGCACCCTTCTATTTTGGGGGCACGGCGCTGCTGATTGTTGTCGGTGTTGCCCTTGATACGGCGGGTCAGATAGAAACTCATTTGTTGACAAGACAATATGAGGGATTCATGAAGAAGGGGCGTATCGTAAAAAGGCGCTGACAGAAGCCTTAAGGTAAAAGTCGTTAATGATATTGTCATGGTTATTTTGAGACTTCCTGAGGAAATTGAGAAGATAAGAAGAAGTAATCTCATTGTGGCGGAAATATTGAACGAATTAAAGGAAAAGGTAAAACCTGGTATAGCCACGATAGAACTGGACGTAATAGCCTCCGAACTGGCACGGAAGAAGGGGGTGTCCCCAGCTTTTAAAGGGTACAGGGGGTACCCATTTTCTCTTTGTACCTCAGTAAATTTTGAAGTCGTTCACGGTCTGCCATCAGATAGGGTTCTGGTCGAGGGTGACATTATAAGCTTAGACTTTGGTGTATATTATAAAGGGTACTATGGAGATGCCGCAGTAACTGTTCCGGTCGGTAACGTCTCTCCCGAAGCGGCAAGGCTCATGGAGGTCACGGAAGAGGGTTTATATGATGGCATAAAGGAGGCAAGAGCAGGGAATCGTCTGGGTGATATATCCGCTGCTGTCCAGCGTCGTGTTGAGGCCGCCGGTTTTTCTGTTGTCAGAGATTTTGTAGGCCACGGTATTGGAAAGAATCTCCACGAGGAACCTCAGATACCAAATTACGGGATTAGGGGAAGGGGTGTTGAGTTAAAGGCAGGCATGGTGTTGGCCATAGAACCAATGGTCAATGAAGGCACACACAAGGTAAGGATACTGCCCGATGGTTGGACTGTTGTTACAGAAGATGTGAAACTCTCAGCCCACTTTGAGCACTCTGTGGCGATCACCGATAATGGTCCGGATATCCTCAGTAAGATACAGTAATTCAAGGCATGCCCTGACGTTAGGAAGGGTGAAATGGATTAAAGCTGAAAGGTTAAGAAAGATAAGGTCTTATGGCAAAAGAGGAACCTATAGAGGTTGAGGGGCGGGTTATAGAACCTTTACCGAATGCTATGTTCCGTGTTGAACTGGAAAATGGACATCGTGTCCTTGCCCATATCTCGGGGAAAATGCGGATGCATTTTATTAAAATACTGCCTGGTGATAAGGTAACTGTTGAACTATCACCCTACGACCTGACCCGGGGGAGGATTGTGTACAGATCAAAATAGAATATGTCAGGTGGCAGGGAGCGGTTATTATGGCCGGATTTGCCTGATTGAGGAGTGAAATATTGTGAAAGTAAGGTCTTCCGTTAAGAAAATTTGCGATAAATGTAAGATCATCAAAAGACATGGAGTAGTGCGAGTTATCTGTGAAAATCCCAAACATAAGCAACGTCAGGGGTAGAAGTGGTATAATCAGGAGGTAATCGGGTGGCAAGAATTGCAGGGGTGGATCTACCAAAGAGCAAGAGGATGGAAATTGCTTTAACTTACATTTATGGTATAGGACGGGCCAGAGCGAGAGAGATACTTAAGAAGGCAAATGTCAGCTTTGATACAAAGACAGATAAGCTTGCTGATTCAGAAATAACATCCATAAGAAACATTATAGATAAAGAACAAAAGGTTGAGGGAGATTTAAGGAGAGAGGTGTCTATGTCTGTGAAGCGATTGATAGATATTGGTACCTATCGCGGGTTAAGACACCGTAAGGGACTTCCTGTCCGAGGTCAGAGGACTAATACAAATGCCCGGACAAGAAAGGGGCCAAGACGGGCGACAGTCGGTAAGAAGAAATAACCATTCTTGTATCACAACCTGGACTGGAGAGAAATACGATGGCCAAGACAGCAACAGCAACAAGGAAGATAACAAAAAAGAAGGAAAAAAAGAATATACTGGAAGGTATTGCTCATATTCAATCAACCTTTAATAATACAATCATTACTATTACAGATCTTAACGGCAATGTGATAGCCTGGTCTTCTGCCGGAGTGCAGGGATTTAAAGGTTCAAGAAAAAGCACGCCTTTTGCGGCACAGATGGCAGCCGAAGACGCCGCAAAGAAGGCCAGGGAACACGGGTTAAAAAGGGTTCAGGCTTATGTGAAGGGACCTGGCGCAGGTCGGGAGTCGGCATTGAGGTCTCTTCAGATAGCAGGCCTTAGCATCAGCCTGATCAGGGATGTAACACCGATTCCACATAACGGGTGCCGTCCCCCGAAGAGAAGAAGGGTTTAAGCGGAAAAGTGACTAAAGTGAACTATATTTTGGAATTATAGAGAGGGAAGGTATTTTGGCAAGATATAGAGAATCAGTATGCAGATTGTGCCGCAGAGAGGGTTTAAAGCTGTTTCTCAAGGGAGATAGATGTTACGGTGAGAAGTGCGCCTTTGAGAGGCAGGGCTATGCCCCAGGTGAACACGGCCAGCTAAGGAAAAAACCATCCGATTATGGCGTTCAGTTAAGGGAAAAACAGAAGCTGAAAAGGATATATGGTCTTTTAGAAAAGCAATTCCGGGGATACTTTGAAAAAGCCGACAGGCAAAAAGGGATAACAGGCACTAATCTTCTGTTATTCTTAGAAAAAAGGCTTGATAATATGGTTTTTCGTGTGGGGTTTGCCAATTCGAGGAATGAAGCAAGGCAGCTGATCAGACATAATCATTTTCTGGTGAATGGGAGATCTGTAAACATCCCGTCGTATCTTGTCAATGCTGGTGATGAATTTAGTGTTAAAGTAAAGAGTAGGGATGTGGAGCGGATTAGTGAGGCTATGGAGACGGTTGCCAGGCGGGGGGTGCCACAATGGCTGGAATTAGACAAGGAGAACTTCAGGGCGGTTGTGAAAACGCTTCCCACCCGTGAAGAACTAACGATGCCAGTTCATGAGCAGTTAGTTGTTGAACTTTATTCTAAATAACTCTGACACTTAGGCACAAAGGCTTTTTACTCTTTGCGAGTTGTGCAAAGAGTCTCTCTTTGTGCCTCTCAAGTCTCTGCCACTTCGTGCCTTAAAGATGAGGGTATTGAACCATGCAAAAAAACTGGTGCAGCCTGATACGACCAAAGAGAATTGAAATTGATGAGAATACACGTACGTGTTTTTATGGGGAGTTTACCTGTCAACCCTTAGAAAGGGGGTTTGGTATTACCCTCGGCAATGCACTCAGGAGGGTACTGCTGTCATCTATCCAGGGAGCAGCCATTGTCTCTGTGAAAATTGATAGTGTCCTTCATGAATTTTCCACAATTCCTGGTGTCAAAGAAGATGTAACCGATATTATTTTGAATCTGAAAGGCGTTCGTCTTAAATTTCGTCAGGATGGGGAGCCAAGGGTTATTCGTATTGATACATCAAAGGAAGGAGTTATTACGGCAGGGGACATCATAACTGGTGGAACCGTTGAGATACTGAACCCGGACCACTATATTGCAACCGGTTCCGGTGGAACACCTTTCAAGGCGGAGATGGTTGTAAAGGTGGGAAAGGGGTATATGCCTGCCCAAAAGGGAAGTATTGATCAGCCCGAAGGTACAATTGCCATTGATGCTGTGTTTTCACCAATTAAAAAGGTAAACTATACCGTTACCTATGCCAGGGTGGGACAGGTTACAGATTATGATCGGCTTATCCTGGAAGTATGGACGGATGGGAGTATCCAGCCGGAGAGCGCCGTAACTTATGCAGCGAAAATATTAAAAGAACAGTTGGATATCTTCCTTAACTTTGGAGAGGCTGAAGAAGAAGAACAGAAGATTGACGAAAAAGAGGAGCTTTACAGGAAGCTTTCAAGGCATGTTGATGACCTGGAACTTTCTGTAAGATCTGCCAACTGTTTGAAAAATGCAGGCATTACCACCATCGGAGATCTCGTTCAGAAGACAGAAGCAGAGATGCTAAAGACAAGAAATTTCGGCAGGAAGTCTCTGAATGAAATCAAAGAGATCCTTGAGGAAGCGGAACTTAGCTTCGGGATAAAGCTTGATTTTCTCCCTTCTTGGAGCAAAAAAGAAGGGGAAGAAGTGGAAAAATACAAGGAAGATACGGAAAACCAATCGCCTGCCGGAAAGGAAGATGTTCAATGCCTCAAGGAAAGTCTGGAAGTAAATTAGGTATAACAACAAGTCATAAAAAAGCCATGTTGAGAAATATGGTCACTTCCTTTTTGAAGTATGAAAAGATTAAAACGACAGATGCGAAGGCTAAAGAATTGAAGAAAGTTGCAGAAAAGATGATCACCCTTGGAAAGAGGGGTAACCTTCATGCAAGAAGACAGGCCCTGTCTTATGTAAGGGATAGGAAGGTAGTGGAAAAACTTTTCACTGATCTATCAGCTCGGTACCATGACAGGAATGGCGGGTACACGAGAACCGTCAAGATTGGCAATCGCGCTGGTGATAATGCCCCCATATCTGTCATTGAGCTTATTGACATCGTAAGTCGTAAGACGTAAGACGTACGACAAATGGGAAAGGAGGGTTCATCATGACAGAAGAAAAAATTGGTGAAGTGGTAAAGTTTTTTGCCAAACCGAGCGTTGCGGCAGTCAAAATAATGGATGGCGAGTTGAAGACAGGCGATGAGGTTAAATTTATAGGTCATACAACAGAGCTGATAAGCACCATTAATTCAATGGAGATTAACAACAAAGAGGTGGAAAAGGCAGTGGTAGGCGAGACTATATTGGCATTAAGGTCCCTGCTCGTGTCCGTCCCGGAGACGAGGTATTTAAACTTTTTTAGCCGCATCCCCATATTCAACGCTATGAATTAGATGGCATCTCAAGGTAACCTTGAATATCTTTCCGGATTAAGCAGCACAGTTATTCGTCTGGGCCTTGGCCCCATTTCTCTACTCCTCGAAAGATTAAACAACCCCCAGCAAAAATACGAGACTATTTTAATCGGAGGGACCAACGGCAAAGGTTCCATTGCCGCGATGACGGCCTCGATCCTGTCTCAGGGAGGGTTCAAAGTCGGCCTCTATACCTCCCCTCACTTGATAGATGTCGGAGAGCGGATACGCATCAATGGCCGTATGATTACGCCTACGGAAATGGATGAAAGAATAGGAGAAGTGAGAAAACAGATACGGGAGGAGGTGACCTACTTTGAATTTCTCACCGCGCTGGCTTTCCTCCACTTTTATCGGAAAAACGTGGATATAGCTGTCCTGGAGGTGGGAATGGGGGGAAGGCTCGATGCGACCAATGTGGTTACACCGGGGATATCTGTCATCTCCAATATCTCTTTCGATCACGGGGAATATCTGGGAAATCGCCTGAAAGACATCGCCCGTGAAAAGGCTGGCATTATCAAGGATGGTGGGTTGTGCATCAGTGCAGCAAAACAAAAGTCAGTCGTAGGAGTCCTGGAGGAAACCTGTCGCGAGAGAAGGGCAAAGCTATACCTGCTCGGAAGAGATATAAAAGTCATCAGGCACCGTGATGGCGCCTTTTCCTACCGGGGAATTGTAAAGACCTACCATAACCTCGTCTGTCCTCTGGTAGGGAGTCATCAGATTGAAAATGCCGCCCTTACTGCCGGCACTATTGAATCCATGGCAGCAAAAGGCTTTCATGTTGATGAGAGCGCTCTCTATAGAGGAATGAAAGATACCATATGGGAAGGACGATTGGAAATTCTTCAACAGGCGCCAATGCTCCTTGTTGATGGGGCACATAATCCAGCGGGCGTTTCTGTCCTCTGCCGCGCCTTAAAAGAATCTTTTCACTATAAAAAGTTAATCCTCCTTTTTGGAGCCCTCAGTGATAAAGACTACAGGACCATGTTGAATAAACTGGCCTTCCTTGCGGACAGGATTATTATCACGAGACCGAACACAGACAGGGCCGTACCCCCCCAGGAACTCTTGCCGTCGGCAAAAAGGTATAAAAAAAACCATATAGAAATTGTGGAAAAACCCTCTCTCGCCCTCCAGCGAGCCCTCCTAACCGCTGATGGAGAGGATCTCATCTGTGTCACAGGCTCACTTTACCTTGTCGGAGAGATAAAACAGGCATTTGCTGGAATCTTGAGGTAAGCGCTGTGATTCTAATCCGAAAAACGAGAGGTCTCAACTTGGCGAATTTCATTCTGAAGATTTTCGCCTTCCTTTCTTTCCTTTCTCACCTTAGCTCATTCGCCATGGAAAGCAATATCTCAAAAGGACCGGTTAATATTGAGGCTAACAGTATCTCCTATGACAGAGATGAAGACACCTATCATGCAGAGGGGAATGTGGTCATCACCTTTTCCGGAGGCATCATGACGGCAGAGTCCGTGATCCTCAATAAGGCCGCGAATGACGCCCTTGCCCAGGGGCATGTTGTGATGAAAAGCGAGGGTGATATCCTTGAGGGAGACAGTGTGGTATTCGATATCGCTACAAAGACAGGAGTAGTTTACGAGGGTAAGATGTTTGTGGAAAAGAATCATTTCTATCTCAGCGGGGGAAAGATCGAGAAGAAATCCGAGGCAACCTACAATATAAAAGACGCTACGGTAACCACCTGTGATGGTGATTCGCCGGATTGGCAACTGACGGCCAGAGAGGCAAATGTAACCGTTGATGGTTATGGCATCTTAAAACACAGTAAGTTTCTGGTGAAAGATTTTCCCATCCTCTACATCCCCTATCTGATATTTCCCGTCAAGACAACCAGACAATCAGGTTTCCTCTTCCCCCGTCTTGCCTATTCTCGGGATAGGCATGGCCTGGACATTGAGGTTCCCTTCTACTGGGCAATTTCGAAGAGTATGGATGCGACATTTTACCAGCGCTACATGGAAAAGAGGGGATGGAAAGAGGGGGTGGAATTCAGGTACTTTATCGGTGATGATTCATGGGGCACCTTTTATGGTGACTTCCTGAATGACACCAAGCAGACGGCTGAAACATCGGGAGGCATTAGCAGAAACTGGACCTCCGACCAGAAGAGATGGTCATTTTACCTCAATCATGAGACCACCTTCAGCGAAGGATTCTATCTCAGGACTGACATTGCAAAGGTCTCCGACAACTGGTATTTTAAAGATTTTTCCACCTCCAATTATTATCTCGATCACTATTCGGCCAATGAAGAACAGCGTTTCAAAAAAGTTTCCTTCCTCGGCAATAAATCTCTTGGGTCATTGGATTCGACGGCCCGTCTGGTCAAGGACTGGCAATTGTACAACCTCACAGGTCTGATCAGTTACAGCGACGATTTCCGAAGCGCTTCCAATGAGGCGACCTTACAGAAGTATCCGGAAATTCGCTTAACCGGTATAAAACAACCCCTTTTCGACACGCCCCTGAATTTTGAGCTTGCCGCTTCCTACGACTATTACTACCGAACTGAGGGACAGAAGGGACACCTCTACGATATCCAACCGGCAATTTCTCTGCCTGTTAACCTGGGCGGCTATTTCCAGCTGACACCGGAAATGGCGGTGAAAGGAACATTCTGGGACCGGGATGACGGCGTGGCGGCAAATGATAATAAACATGGCGACCGTAAAGTATGGAACGCTGGTGTGAACCTCACCACGGAGGTCCATCGTATCTTCGATGTAGGCGGCGAAACGATGGAAAAGATAAGACATGGTATAGAATCAGAATTGACTTATACCTATGCAACCGTTATCGCTCAAGATAACCGTCCCGATTTTGTGACGGAGGTTACGGGGGAAAACAACTTATCCTATGCCCTGATCAACACCCTTACGGCGAGGGGCAAGGGGAAAGATGGGAGGACAAGCTACCGTGAACTTCTCCGCCTCAAACTGGCTCAGAACTATGATATCAAAGAGGCAAGGAGGGACGTAACCAGTCCGGGAATGGAGAAAAGACCCTTTAGTGATCTTGACGTGGAATTTGACTGCGTTCCCTCAGAATATTTTTCCTTCCGGGGACGTAACAGGTTCAGTGTGAATTCGGGGGAATGGAAACAGACCAATTATGATTTGCATCTAAATGACCGGCGGGGCGATACGGCTACTGTCGGGTATCGTTACACCCAAAATTCTCTGGAGGAGATCAATCTTTCCCTCAAGGCCCTGATAACGAAGTCTCTGGATATGACCTATGTAATAAGGAAGAATCAGCTTGACGGCAAATACGTGGAAAGGACTTACGGCCTCAATTACCGCAGGCAGTGCTGGAACGCTGAGTTGAGCTATTCTGACAGTGAAAATGACAGGAGGTTTATGATGTCCTTTTCACTCTATGGTCTCGGTAGGGTTGGAGGACGGTAGGACTTCTTAAGTGACAGGTTATCAGGAAATGTTTGACATTTTATAGGGGTTAAGTTATATAAAAAGTATTTTAAATTCAAGGACCCGACAGCGTGCAGATACAGGATGTTTTTAGCTATTATGGAGATGAGTTACGGCGTGTGGAAGAATGTATGGAGAGACATCTACGCTCAGAGGTCAATCTCATCCCGGAAATCATTTATCATCTTCTAGGCAGTGGCGGCAAGAGGTTCAGACCCCTTTTGCTTCTGGCTACCTCGGCGCTCTGCGGCTACAGGGGAGAGCGGCACTATTCTCTGTCCGCTGTGGTTGAATTTATCCATACGGCGACTCTTCTCCACGATGACGTGATTGACCATGCCCAAATAAGACGGGGTAAGGTTTCAGCAAACAATATCTGGGGCAATGCCGCCAGTGTTCTGGTGGGAGATTTTCTCTATTCTAAATCTTTCAAACTCATGACCGAAGATGGTAATATTGCCGTTTTGAAACTCCTCTCCACAACAACCAACACGATGTCAGAAGGAGAGGTTTTCCAGTTAGTTAAAGCCGGTGATATCAATCTTACGGAGAAGGAATACCTGTTTATTATCGAGAAGAAAACATCCACACTTATTTCCGCTGCATGCGCCGTGGGAGGTATCCTGGGTAACGCCTCGGACGCGAAGATTGAGGCTTTAACACGGTTTGGCATGAGGCTCGGCTCGGCCTTCCAGATAACTGACGACACTCTCGATTATACAGCAAACGAAGGGGAATTTGGAAAAGCTATTGGCAAAGATCTTGAAGAGGGGAAAATTACCCTTCCCCTTATACGGACCTTGAAAAAATGTTCTCCCCACGAGAGAGAAACGATTAAAGGGGCCGTTCAGTATAAAGAGCAGTCTCTTGCTGATGTCGTTTCTCTAATCCATAAATACGACGGCATTAATTATGCCCTCAAAAAAGCGAGGGCATATATCACCGAGGGGAAAGAGTTTCTCGTATGTTTTGAAGATTGCCAGGCAAAGACCTCACTCTTGACAATTTCAGATTATATCGTTGAAAGAAGTGTATAGAGGTTTTCTTTTTTATATTACCTCACATCCCCTGTAGGTTTCTCTGGGCGTTTCCAGCAGCCCCTTCCTGTCTAACTTCATGGCCAGGGGGAGATACTCGAGGATATCCTGAGCCGTTATCCCGTCTTCTCCTTTGTCTTCAGCGGCGAGGTCTCCCGAAAGTCCGTGGATAAAGACCCCCTTTCTCACCGCATCTTCGATGGGTAAGCCAAGGCCAAACATGGCCGCAATGGTTCCTGTTAAGACATCGCCTGCTCCTGCCGTTGCCATTCCTGGATTGCCGCTAAGATTGATAAACACCCGTTCATCGGGGCAGCCTATCAGGGAATGGGCGCCTTTCAAGACAATAATTGCCTGCATGTTTCTGGAGGTACGCTGTAGAATGGCTATCTTATCCTTTTTAATTTCCCCGATATTTTTCTTTGCAATCCTCGCCATCTCTCCCTGATGGGGGGTCAGAATGGTTGCCGCCCCCCTTTCCCTGATGATTTCCGGATCATCTGCCACGGCGGTAAGCCCGTCACCGTCAATAATGATTGGTTTACCGATCGCTTTGACCAGTTCCCTGACTAATTGCTGCGTCTCTTCCGCAATGGACAGACCGGGGCCGATAACTACCATATCCATCTTTTCTGAAAGGGCGAGTAAGGAGTCTCTGTTTTTTAGGGAGATACTTCCCATCGGAGTTTCTCTCTGGGGGACAAAGACGATCTCCATTCCCTTCTGGGCGATAAATGGTGTCATCGAACGGGGTGTGGCGAGCCTGGCATATCCTCCGCCGGCTTTGAGGAAAGATAGAGCGGCGAAGTATGGCGCACCAAAGTAGTTCGCCGCACCGGCAATAAAGAGCGCTTCCCCCAGGGAGCTTTTATGGGCATCTCTTTCTCTCGGTGGGAGTTCCACGGGATCGTTGATCTCAATCTTGATCTCGTCGCGGCTGTAAAGTGAGGGGGGAAAGGAAATGTGGGTAACATAGAGTTTTCCGCAGCATCCATATCCTGGATAGAGCATGTTTCCAATCTTGGGGAGGCCGAAAGCAACCGTATAATCGGCCTGAATGGCAATACCCATTATCTCTCCTGTGTCGCCGTTGACACCGGAGGGGATATCGAGACTGAGGACCTTTTTATCGTTTGCATTGATCAGTTGAATCACTTCTCTCCCGAGGCCGCTGACCTCCCTGTCGAGACCGGTGCCGAAAATGGCATCCACAATTCCATGAGCGCCAAGGACATCTCCCTCGGCAGTTTCCACAGACTCGATTCTCCTTACATCTAAGGGGAGTTTTGCCAGGATATCCAGATTGGTTTTTGCCGCCCCCTTAAATTTGGCCGGATCACCGAGGATGAATACCTTGACCATACCGCCATTGGCGTGTATGTTACGGGCCACGACAAAACCATCACCGCCATTGTTGCCGATACCGCACAAGACGACAAATCTTTTATCCTTTATCCCCATCTCTTTTGAGAGAACGAAAGACGAAGCCTGTCCGGCGTTTTCCATGAGGATCTCTTCCGGAATGTTCAGTTTTTCGCTGGCGTATCTGTCCATCTCCCTCATCTCGCTTACACTTGCAACCTTCATTTTCCCACCCCCCTCTGTGCCTTTGCCCCTTTGTGCCTTTACCTTATCATTACAAATCTCTGTTCCCCGCGGGGAACATACCACTTGACAAAATTATATCCGATACCCAGCGGAGCCGGTTTGATGCCCCGGAAACGGGCATGGATAATGGGCAGGGCATCGGGGACATACAGGAAGGTGTAGGGCTGTTCCTCTGCCAGGATCTCCTGTATCCTGTCGTAGCATTTTTTTCTCTCCCTCTGATCGAAGGTCTCCCTCCCCCTCTCTAACAGGTCATCAACCTCTCTGTTTTTATAGGATATGAAATTCAGTTCTTCCGGGCCTGTCTTGCTGGAATGCCACACATCGTAAAGGTCAGGGTCGAGTGGTATCGTCCAGCCCAGGATAGTTGCTGCAAATTTCCTTTTGTTGATAAAATCGTTGACGAAGGCAGCCCATTCGAGGATCCTGATCTTCACCTTGATTCCTACCTCGGCAAGGCGTTTCTGAATAATTTCAGCGCACTTTTGCCGGACATCATTTCCCTGATTCGTAATGATCTCAAAAACAAAGGGCTGACCATTTTTGTCCAGGATACCATCCCCATCCGTGTCTTTCCAGCCGGCCTCCGCAAGGAGTTCCTTTGCCTTCCGGGGACTGTGCGGATATGTCTTTACATGGGGGTTATAGGGCCAGGTGCCGTGTTTAAACGGACCCGTTGCCACCTTGCCCAGTCCCAACATGACACCCTGAACAATTTCCTCTTTGTTGATCGCGTAGGCAATAGCCTGCCTTACCCTTTTATCGGCAAACAGGGGATTCTTGAGGTTGTATCCGAGAAAAGTGTAGGAAAAGGAGAGGTAGCGATATTTGTTAAAATTTTTGCGGAACAGGTTATTCTCTGTTTGCCTCGTGTACTGAAGCGGGGTCAGCCCCATTCGGTCAATGCCATTGGCACGCAATTCAAGGAACATGGTGGCCATATCCGGTATGATCCGCATGATGTAACCATCTATATAAGGCCTCCCCTCGAAATAGCCGGGATTGGAGACGAGGACGATCTTCTGGCCGGGAAGCCATTCTTTGAAGATATACGGTCCCGTTCCTATGGGGTGTCGTGTAAGAGGACTCGTGGTGATGTCTTTCCCGGCAAGGAGATGTTTCGGTAAAATGGCAGTTCCCCAGCTCATGAGAGCGGGGGCAAAGGGTTTTCCGTAGGTAACACGAAAGGTATAGGGATCAAGGACTTCGGCCTTCTTGACCTTGAGAAAATCGCCGGCGTAAGGGGTGGGAGTCTTGGGATCGATCGTAACCTGATAGGTATAAAGTACATCATCGGCGGTAAACGGATGGCTGTCATGCCATTTTACGTTCTTTCTCAGGTGGAAGGTGATCACCAGCCCGTTGTGGGAAATATCCCATGACTTGGCCAGATCCCCGACGGTATTCAGGTCTTTATCGTATTTTACAAGGCCGTTCCCGACCATCGCCGCGATATCGTGGGAAGTACTGTCCGAGGCAAGGATAGGGATCAGGTTGCTGGCATCGCCGATGGAACCTTCCACCATAATATCACCATAGGCGGGGCCTATATCTGATGTTTCCCTATCGGTATTTTCCTGCTCTTCCCCTGTGCACCCCCATACAACCAGAAGGGTGATGAGAGCCAGGATGATCCGGTGAAGTGATTCCATATCACAGAGTTACTATAGTAGTGACCGCTAATTCAGTTCATCTCCTTATCCTGGTTTAAACTTACCAGGAACTATTAATTTCTGTCAACACATATCCCTTTCTGTTCTGTGCATATATAGTTCTACCTAAATCTGGCCAATGTTTTTTGGGATCGGAAAATGTAGTTCATCCTCTGCTCTGAGGGGTGATTTCAGGGCAAAATTT
>MNZP01000208.1 GCA_001873675.1 Syntrophaceae bacterium CG2_30_49_12
TATTTATACTCACCAGCCTTGAAAATAGCAAATTTTTTGGTAACTACTCAGGTATCTTGCCACAAAGGCACCAAGATTATAGGATTAATTCTTTATAATAGCCTTTTTAATGCATGGCACATTGAAATTAATGAGAAAACTCCGTTATTCAATTTATATCCATCTTCTCTTTGGGTCTTTGTGCCTTGGTGGCTGAATAGTTACTAAAAATTTGCCTTCTCTCCGGCCATGGAATTCGCAAAGGCAGGAATCAGAATAAAATTTAACGTTTCCTTGACAAGAGCGATGTACTCGTCTCTCTTTATCCCAAGACTTGCCCGGAAAAATTCTTCTCCCGAAACAAAAGCATAAATGGAGTTCATGATAGTCAACACCTGCATCTTATGCTTTACAGAGACTCCCTTTTTGTCTCCACTGAGACCCATGGAAAAAGCAATGTTGGAGATGTACTCCGGCACACGGATATTCTGGCTTGACTCGTGACGGATATTCACGAAACAACGGGAGAGGATTACCTTTGTTATTTCAGGGTGTTCAAAAAGATAATCGGTGATCGCTTCGATGGCAATTCCCATACGCTGGGCGAGGGGAAGACCGTGGATTATCCCCTCGAGATCAATAAGTTTCTTCCTCAGATCGTCGTTTATGTCCAGGACGACGGCCTCATACAGATTCCCCTTTTCCCCCCAGTGATAATACAGAGTAGAAACATCAATTCCCACCTCCCGGGCAATCATACGGGTGGTAGTGCCGTGGAAGCCGTACTTCCCGAAGAGCCGCCGGGCAGCGATCAGGATTTTTACCCTCACGGTTTCGAGGTTCCGCGATTTTTTTGCGGGAAAGTTTATCACCATCTTTCCCCCATCATTTGTTTGATTTTCTCCATCATCTGTTTGATCTATTTTTAAGGAACAAAAATATAAAAGTCAAGTATTTTTTTTACAACTATCGGGAATCGGTCTTGACAAAAGGTTGGCAGGAATTCTATAAGGGAATTCATCATAAAAAGGAATCAGGTCAACAAAAAATGCCGGAAAAAATCAGGACGCGATTTGCCCCCTCTCCCACAGGTTTCCTGCATATCGGCGGGGCAAGAACAGCCCTCTTTAACTGGCTCTATGCCAGGCACAACGATGGGCAGTTTATTCTGAGGATCGAGGATACCGATCAGGTCCGCTCTACTGCCGAATCAACGGGGGCGATCCTAAATGCCCTATTATGGCTCGGACTTAACTGGGATGAAGGTCCGTTCTTTCAGACAGAACGGGGGGAGATTTACCGGGAGGCAGTTGAGAGGTTTGTTGATGAAGGGAAGGCGTATTACTGTATCTGTACCCCCGAGGAGTTGGAAGAAAAGAGGAAACGAGCGTTGGCCGAGAGGAGAAAACCAAGGTATGACGGTACATGCCGTGAGAGAGACCTCGCGAGAACGGCGGGCTCAGCCGTGAGATTCCGGTGTCCCCAGGCCGGCATCACAATCGTGAACGATCTCATCAGGGGCCCCATCTCTTTTAATAATGAGGAACTGGATGATCTTGTCATCGAGCGGTGTGACGGCTGGCCAACCTACAATTTTGCCGTTGTTGTTGATGATGTTCAGATGGACATCACCCATGTGATCCGGGGTGATGACCACCTGAGCAACACGCCCCGTCAGATCCTCCTTTATGAAGCGATGGGAGCGGCGGTTCCCCAATTCGCCCATGTCCCGATGATCCTCGGAGCTGATAAAGCGAGATTGAGTAAACGTCACGGCGCCACCTCCGTCACGGCTTACAGGGAAATGGGTTATCTGCCGGAGGCCCTGGTTAATTACTTAGTCAGACTCGGCTGGTCTCATGGAGATCAGGAGATATTCTCCAAAGAGGAACTGATCCATCTGTTTACCCTCGAGGCAGTGGGGAAATCCGCCGCTGTCTTTAATCCGGAGAAACTCCTCTGGTTGAATCAGCGCTATATTAAGACGTATCCTGAAGAGAGACTGGTGGATACAATGAAACCCTTCTGGGAAATGCGGGGACTGGATACATCCGATCGGGAATTTACAGGCAAAATTGTTGCCGATCTAAGGGGAAGGGTAAAAACTCTCACGGAGATGGCGGATGCCGGTGAGTTCTACTTTAATGATGCCATCGTTTATGATAGTGATGCGGCAGAAAAATTTCTCAAACCGGAGTTTACGGGACATCTCCGGGCTGTTATGGAAAAGGTTCCCTTGTTACAGGATTATACAAAAAACGGGATAGAGGGTTTTCTGCGGGAACTGGCCGAGGAAAGGGGCGTGAAACTCAAATCCATCGCCCAGCCCTTGAGAGTCGCCCTGACGGGGAAAACCGTGAGCCCTGGTATTGACGAGGTCATGATCACCTTAGGAAAGGAACGGGTGGTCAAAAGGTTGAAGAGGGCCCTTGAACACATAGAAAGCCAAAATTTATAATGAGGAGGGCCATGCTCCGTCATGGCCTAAGTAAGTCAAAAGACATAAGAGTTATAACTGGTTAGCGAAAAAGCTAGGGGGAAAATGCTATCGGCAACCTACGTAAAAATCCGCAACCGGGAAAGGATTTCCCGGGACGAGGGACTTTTCCTTCTCCGCCGTGCGGAGTTACTCGACCTTGCAGAGATGGCAAACGAAATCCGTTTCGAGAAGAATCCCGAAATGCAGGTAACGTTTGTGGTGGACTCAAATCCAAACTATACAAACATCTGTGAGAATGATTGTGTCTTCTGTGCCTTCCGCCGTCATCCGGGTGAAGAGGATGCCTATACCTGTACAGTTGATCAGATGATGCGGCGTTTCAAAGATGCGGCGGCAAGGGGAGCCACCACGATCCTGTTGCAAGGTGGGATAAATAATGCCCTCAACTTTGACTACTACTTAGAAATGATAAAAAGGACAATTGCCGAAGTTCCCGAGGTCCATCCCCACTTCTATTCCCCCCCGGAGATTATCGGCATGAGCCGCATATCCGGTTTTTCGATTCCGGAGGTATTAGAGAAACTCTGGGATGCCGGAATGCGAACCATCCCCGGTGGTGGAGCGGAGGTTTTATCCGACAGGGTGAAGGAAAAAATCAGCAAAAAGAAAGGAACATCGGCGGATTGGCTTCGGGTGATGCGTGCAGCGCACAGGATCGGCTATAAATCAACGGCTACGATGATGTATGGGCATCTGGAAACGGACGAGGATATCCTGAACCATCTGGAAAGTATCCGGCAGTTGCAGGATGAGTATCATGGCTTTACCGCCTTTATCCCCTGGAGTTTCAAGCCGGGGAACACACCCCTTGCGAAAACCATTACTCAGCGGGTAACTGCGACCCGCTACCTGCAAATAATCGCCTTTTCAAGGATCTATCTGGACAACTTCCCCCATATACAGGCCTCATGGTTTTCAGAAGGCAAAAAGACGGGACAGATCGCCCTCCATTTCGGGGCCGATGATTTCGGCGGGACGTTGCTGGAAGAGAACGTCCATGCGGCGGCAGATTTTATAAACAGGACGGATACTGGCCAGTGCGTGCAGATGATACACGATGCAGGCTTTGATGCCGTCCAGAGGTCAACGCTGTATGAAATTATCGTAACTACTCAGGTCGCCACCAAGGCACAAAGACACAAAGGTTATTTATAAATTTCAGCTCACTATCTGACATCCTTGATAATTAAAATTATCAGGAAGGTATTATATAGTTGTCCTTTTAAAGAGATGATAAGAATAATACTTTAATTTTAGTGTCTTGGTGTCTTAGTGGCTGAATAGTTACAAATTATCAAGGTATTTCCCATTATTGACTTATAACGTCGAATAACGTCAAACCATTAAAGGGTCTCATGCCAGAAAAATACCCTTTCAAAGATTCTTCATACCCCCTCTCTACGGCGCCTACCTCGATCGTCTCGGTGTAGAGAAGCGTCGGGAAGTCGTTCCCTTTTGTTTCGAAGGTTCCTCGGGCATGTCTCGAAGATCCTTGGCGGCAACCCTGGTTCGGGAAGCGCTATTGAGGTTCCGCCCAGCCGGTCCGGCAAAGCTTCGCCCGGTTTGTGGACGGTACTTCACTTCGGCTTTTTCATTTCGGCGAGCCCGCTCCCCCATTCTCCGGGTGCGGATGGCGGCAATCCTCTCATCGAGGGGAATTTCGAAACGCTCTGAAGATTTATTTTCATAGTCAAAATCCGGAATCTTATGCCGGGGCATACAACGGCCAATACTCTGTTCAATGGAGCGAAGCGTTCTCTCCTCGTCGGGAGAGACAAAGGTGCAGGCATCACCTGTGGCGCTTGCCCGACCGGTCCGGCCGACCCGATGAACGTAATCCTCGGCAAGGGGAGGTATATCGAAGTTGCAGACGAGATCGAGGTTCTCCACATCTATCCCCCGGGCGGCGATATCCGTTGCCACAAGGACTCGGAAACTGCCACGTTTAAAACCGTTCATGGCCTCAGTTCTCTGACCTTGGGTGCGGCTGCCGTGAATACGGGCGCATGCCACCCCGTTTCTTTCGAGGAAGTCGGCCAGCTGGTTGGCCCGATGCCTGGTACGGGTAAAGGCAAGTACGCTCTTTGACATGTCCTGTTTGAGGAGGGCAAGAAAGAGGGCAGATTTAAGCTCGTGCGCTACGGGATAGGCCACGTGGGTGATCCCCGCCGCCGGCGTAGGTTTTGACGTGATATTAAAGGAAACAGGATCCTTGAGCATTTCCCTGGCCAGCGTCACGATGGGCGGGGGAAGGGTAGCCGAAAAGAAAAGAGTCTGACGGCGGTCCGGAAGGTATCTTAGTATGCGGCGGATATCGGGGAGAAATCCCATATCTAACATACGGTCCGCCTCATCGAGAACTAAATGAGTAATGCCATCGAGCCGGGCATAATGGTTACTTAGATGGTCAAGAAGGCGGCCAGGTGTAGCGACAATAATGTCCACTCCCTTTCGGAAGGCCCGTTCCTGGGGAACGGGAGAAACGCCTCCGTAAACAGCAGCGCTCTTGAGGGGCGTGTAAAGGGCAAGTTCCTGAAGATGATCCGCTATCTGTACGGCAAGCTCCCGCGTGGGGGCAAGGACAAGGGCCCTTGTTACTCCCCGGGGCTTCCCGATCAACTGGTGAAGAATGGGAAGAAGGAAGGCGGCAGTCTTACCGCTTCCCGTTACGGCCGTGGCCATGACATCATGTCCCTGTAAAAGGCGCGGGATGGCCAGCCGCTGGATTGGTGTGGGTTGGTCGAAACCCTTTTCCTGAAGGGCTTTCAACAGATGGGGATGAAGTGCAAACGATGAAAATGACATAATTCTCCTTATTTCCTCAAGCGTGCTCCCCTGCAGGCAAAGCGCCGCCCATGGATCAGTATCCGGCTGGTTTTTACGGTGGATCTGAGGACATTTAGGAGGAATACGGAGGGATTGCCGGTGAAGCCGCCGTTAAAGCTCTGAAAGCCCACATATACTTAAGCATCCTGTCCCAAACATGGCTCCGATAGTTTCTGATTAAGCATTTGACAAGAATACCTATTACTGAATCAGTATATATATGGAAATGAAAAGGAAGTCAAGGGAAACCCTGGATATTTGATATAGCCCATTCGGGAATTTGCATTGTTGAATAGGGACACCTTTAAAGCTTGCCCATAGCCCCAGAAAGCGCATAAAAATTTAATATATTTAGCTGCTGCACGTATTATGTACTTTGGCCTCTTTTTAGCTTTAAGTTCCTGATTGACCCGGGGTGTCAGATATGCTAAAGCAATACCTCGTAACTTAAGAGTTGTTTTGCCATTTTTTATCAGGGAGGTCTTTTGTGATTGATCTTCATACCCATTCCATCTTCAGCGATGGAGAATTGATCCCCTCGGAACTGGTCAGAAGGGCAAAAATAATGGGGTACCGCGCTATTGCCATAACCGACCATGGAGACCATTCTAATGTTGATTTTATCATCCCCCGGGTAGTAAAGGTCTGTCATAAGATAGCAGAGGCATGCGAGATTAGGGTGATTCCCGGTATAGAGCTGACTCATGTGCCTCCCGCCCTCATCTCCGAGCTGGTACGGGAAGTCAGGCTTATGGGCGCCGGGATTGTTGTTGTCCATGGTGAGACTATCGTTGAGCCTGTCGTCCCGGGAACTAATTTAGCCGCCCTCCAATCTCCCATTGATATCCTTGCCCATCCCGGTCTGATCACGGAAGAAGAAGCGTCAATAGCCTCCCGGAAGGCGATATTTTTAGAAATCTCAACCCGGCGGGGGCATAGTTTGACCAATGGACATGTCTTAAAGATGGCGCGTCAGTCGCATGCCCCCCTCGTTCTGAATACGGACTCCCATGCCCCCCAGGATCTTGTCCCCGCAGAGATGGCCCGCAAAATCGCCCTCGGGGCAGGCATGACGGAGGGAGAAATTAAGGCCATGTTTAAAAATTCAGAATGCCTGGTTAAAAGAGCTTCAGGATGATTGGACCCTTTCTCTTACGAAGCCAACCACATTCTTCAGAGGCGTCCCGGGCAAGAAGACCTCAGAAACCCCTATCTCCTTCAATTTTGGAATATCCTGATCAGGAATAACCCCTCCGATAATAACCAGCACCTTATCCAGGCCACGCTCCCTCAATCTGTTCATAAACCTCTGCATGATCTGAAGATGGCCGCCGCATAGAAAGCTCAGACCCACCACGTCTGCATCTTCCTCCAGTACCGTCTCCACCATACTCCCGACCCTCTGACCGGTGCCCAGGTATATCACTTCCATGCCGGCATCTGTGAGCGCCTTGTTTATAGACAATATCCCTCTATAGTGATCATCCAGACCTATTTTTCCCGTAACTACCCTTATTTTTATGGTCAAGTAAAATCCTCCTCTTTCAACTAAAAGGGAAAATCCCTTTCTCCAGCCCAATCGTATTCCAACCCGTCGTTCATCCTCATCACACCGATTATCTCCGGAAATGTAGCGTCGGCCTCCAGGGCTTCAAAGACATAAGGGATAAGATTCTTTCCGGGATCCGCAGCGGCGCCCTGGAGGTTTTTAATCTTTTCCTTTAAGTTCCGATAACTCCTCTTTTCCTTAAATTGCTTATATTCTCTTAGATACTCTTCCACATCGGAAGTGTCGGGGGCATAGACCTCCGGTTTAAAATCCTCTTCCGGCGGAATCTGGAAATGCGTTACACCGATAACCGGCCTCTCCCCGCTTTCCACCTTTTTCTGAATATCCAGGAGCCCTTCGGTGAGCTGTCCATGAATCCAGCCGCTCTCCAGAGCTTTTATCCAGCCCCCTGCCTTTTCTATCTGCTGTACCATCTCCTCTATTCTTCCTTCCAACTGGCTGGTAAGGCTCTCCACGTAGTAAGAACCGGCCAGAGGATCGGCGACTCTTGCTGCTCCCGATTCATAACGGATAACCTGCTGTGTTCTGATGGCGAGCCGCACCGCCTCTTCCGTAGGGGTTGCCCACCCTTCATCGAAAGAGGGAGTCTGGATGCCCATGCTGCCGGCGAGGACAGCGGCCAGCGTGCCTATAGCCCCCCGGGCAATATTCACCAGGGGCTGCTGACGGGTGAAATTTGCCCCTGAGACATCAACATGGAACCTCAGGCACAGTGCCTTTTCGTCGGTAGCGCCGAATTCCTCCTTCATTGTCCTGGCCCAGATTCTCCTTGCCGCTCTGATTTTTGCTATCTCTTCAAAAAAATCCCTGTTTACACCCAAGACAGGGCTCAATCTGCTCCCGATGGTGTTGATATCAATTCCTCTTCTCATCATCTCGCGAATCATCTCGTTACGAATGGCAATGGTGAATGCTATCTCGTGGATGGCATTACCGCCCGCTTCTTGCAGGTCGTAGGAGCTGGTAAACCAGAGATTCCATTTGGGGAAGTTTTTATAGACAAACTCACAGAAATCGTTTCCCCACCTGGCCAGCGTGGAAAACCGTCCGTGGTTCACAAGCCAATCCATACGACTCGGAAATACGGAAGGTCCATAGTAAAATATGGCGCCGCCCACGCCCCTTAATTTGCTGATGTCATAGCCTCTCTTTTTCGCCGTCAGGATATAGGACTGCCACACATCAGGATAAAAGGCATCGGAGGAAAGGCTCAATTCGTCTAATGGTAATCCTTTACCGAGGATCTCCACGTCTCTTAAGGTATGGAGGGCAACACCGCAGACCCCAAGCTGTCCCTCAGCCATAGGCTGATCGGGCTCAATCCCGTAAAGGGTAGGTCCATCCAGTTCCCAATTGAGGGCGCCGGCCCCCTGTTCTACGATAAATTTGCACCTCTCGTTGAACTTGGCCGGTGTGGAAAGGCCGGATATTTCTCTGATGTTCCATAGTTTTCCCCGATACATCAGGGGGTGATGCCCCCTGGTAAAAGGGTATTGACCGGGAAAGCCTATATCTCTCTTAAAATCAATGCCTGAAATGTCCTCGGGGGTATATACATTTTTTACGGTAATACCCGAGTCTGTGGTAAAGTTTGTAACTGCCTCCCGGTATGCCTCTTTGATTTTTTCCTTTCTGACTTTTTCGGTCTGATCTGTCATCGGAACGGAACCTCCTTAATATTAACTAAAAGGCGTTTAAGCCTGGTTTGTTATTTCAGGTGGGGGGTTTACCCCTTTGCCGCTTCTTCCTTCGTAAGATTTCTCCCTTCGCTCGAAATGACAAGGTAATCCTACGCCATTCCCACAAAAAAAGTCAATAAATTTTGACCTGAATCCGTGGGTCAAGGGAATAATCAAGAAGGCATTTGATAGAATTCATGCCAAGAATACATTGTAACAATTAAATGAATGTGCTACTAAGCCGTCGAAATGGAAAATTAAGGAATGGGTGTCCGATGAGGTTTTTTCTCTGTGTGTTAGGGATGGTTTTTTCGGAAGAGGTTAAGGCAGCATGAGATTAGAGGAGTTCGATTACCATCTTCCCGAAGAACTAATCGCACAGGAACCCTGCGAGGTAAGAGACCAGGCGCGGATGATGGTTGTGAGCAGAAAAACCGGGGGTATCGAAAATAAGGTTTTTCATGATCTTCCCGAATTCCTGAATAAGGGAGATGTGCTGGTCATCAACGATTCGAAAGTGATATCGGCGCGTTTGATCGGGGAGAAGGCATCGGGAGGAAGGATCGAAATCCTCCTCTTGAAAAAACATGATGATGCCTCCCCTGGCGAGACCTGGGAGGTGCTGTTAAGGCCGGCAAAGAGGACCCGTGTGGGGACCAAAATCTTCTTCCATGATGGATCTCAGGCAAGGGTAGAGGAGAGGATAGGGGACAGAAAATGGCTCATCACTTTCTCCACGGATATTGCATTTGATCAGTTTCTCCATCAATACGGGAAGGCCCCCCTTCCCCCCTATATCAAACGGAGAGGAGACTGTGTGACTGATCGTAATGATATCGAAAGGTACCAGACAGTATACGCAAGTACCCCCGGATCGGTTGCGGCGCCCACTGCCGGTCTGCATTTTTCCCGGAATATCCTAAATACCCTGGAGGGCCAGGGGGTTCAAATTGCATCCGTCACGCTCCATATCGGCTATGGAACATTTCTTTCCCTCAAGTCGGGAATCGTGGAAGACCAAGTGATGGAGGAAGAGTTCTTTGAAATAGGGGAAGAAGCCGCTAAGATGATCAATGACGGGGAAAGGGTCATCGCCGTGGGTACAACCTCCACGAGAGTCCTCGAAACAGCCTCGGATGAAGAGGACAGGATAAGGGCAAAAGCAGCATTTACCCGGCTTTTCATCTATCCCGGTTACCGTTTTAAGCGGGTGGGTGCGTTGCTCACCAATTTTCATCTCCCCCGATCATCCCTCTTTCTTCTTGTTTGCGCCTTTGCAGGTAAAAACCTGATTCAAAAGGCATATCAACGGGCAATAGAGGATTGCTACCGCTTTTACAGTTACGGGGATTGTACGCTGATCCTGTAAGTCGTGAGTCGTAAGAGGAGGGCCACGCTCCGTCGTGGCCTAAGTCGTAAGTCATGGTTGATGGGTATCAATTTGAGCTGCTCAAGAAGGATCTGACCTCCAGGGCACGGCTGGGGAAGATACAGACACCCCACGGTGAGGTAAATACCCCTGTTTTCATGCCGGTAGGCAGCCAGGGCGCCGTAAAGTCCCTCGTGCCTGAGTGGGTAAGGAAATTAGGGGCAGAGATGATCATCGGCAACGCGTACCACCTCTATCTGAAACCCGGTCATAAAATTGTTGGAGACCTGGGGGGTTTGCACAGGTTCATGAACTGGAGCGGTCCGCTTCTCACCGACAGTGGGGGCTTTCAGATATACAGTCTCAGCGCCCTCCGAAAGATCACCGATAAAGGGGTGATGTTTCAATCTCACATTGACGGATCCAGGCAATTCCTCACCCCTGAACTGGTTGTTGAGATTCAGGAAACCCTCGGTTCGGATATCATGATGTGTCTCGATGAATGCACACCCTACCCCGCCGGTTTCGCGGAGGTGGAAAAATCACTTGCCCTGACAATAGAATGGGCCGGAAGGAGTAAAGATGCAAAAAAGAACAGCAACCGGCAAGCCCTCTTCGGAATCGTCCAGGGGGGGATGTATCCTGACTTAAGGGAGCGGGGGGTCGAAGGTATCACCGGTATTGGTTTCGATGGCTATGCCCTGGGAGGATTGAGTGTGGGAGAACCTAAAGAGATGATGACGGAAATTGTCGCGGGGACCACCCCCCTCCTTCCCGAGGACAAGCCAAGATATCTGATGGGCGTGGGGACACCCGAAGATATTGTGGCATGTGTCCATCAAGGTATTGACATGTTTGACTGTGTGATGCCTACTCGATGTGCCAGAAACGGATTACTGTTTACAAATCGTGAAAACATTGTTATAAAAAACGCACGTTACAGTGACGATAGTTCACCTCTCGATAGTTCCTGCGATTGTTATACGTGCAGACACTACTCGCGGGCGTATTTAAGGCACCTGTTTTTGGCCAGGGAGATCCTGGCCATGATTTTGAATACGATTCATAATATCCGTTACTACATGCATTTGTTGGAGATGATCAGAGAAGCGATAAGAAATGGTCAATACGCGGATTTCAAAAATAATTTCTTAAGGAATCGTAGTTATTCAGGTGTTTAGGCTGAAGACCGAAGGCTGAAGTGTCCTAACAGTCTTTCGCCTTCAGTCTATCTACCTGAGTAGTTGCAAGGAGTCGGTCTACAAGCGATCAGCCGTACGTTTAAGCTGGTAGATAATAATTAAAAGGAGGAAATGAGTAATGATGAATCTAGCCTATGCCATGGGTGGGGCCGGTGGAACGGGAGCCAAGGGAGGAGATATGAGTTTTATTATTATGATCGCCATTATGTTTGCCATCTTTTATTTCCTTCTGATCAGACCTCAACAGAAGAAACAGAAGGAAATAAAACAGATGCAGGAAAATCTCAGCCATGGCGATCTGGTAATCACCTCGGGAGGGATACATGGGAAAGTCACCGGGATTACCGATACCGTTGTTACGATCGAGATTGCTGATAAGGTAAGGATAAAGGTCGCGAGAAATTTTATCAGCGCTGTCCTGCAAAAAGCAACATAAGAACTAATTTCTCGAAAGGAAGAGGATATGTTCAAAAGTATCAGAATCAGGTCTATTGTCGCGATAGTCGCCTTACTTGTCAGTTTGTATTATCTTACGCCATCCCTTGTCTCCGATCTTCCATCTGTGTGGAAGAACTATTTACCTAAGGATAAAATCCATCTGGGTCTTGATCTCCGGGGAGGGATGCATCTTGCTCTGGAAGTTGACACGGAAAAGGCCGTGGAGGCCACCCTGGAGAGAACATCAAACGAACTGAAGGAAACCATGATGGAAAATAAGGTTCGTTTCCGGCAGCTCGAACGGACAAAAGGGAATATTATCCTTGAACTGCCTGATAGCGCCTCCAGGAGCGGATTGGAAAAGATTCTCAAAGACAATTATCCCGATCTGGAAATAGCATCGGGAGAGACTGTTGAGGGAAGGGAGAGGGTAACTCTTACGATCAAGGATATACGGGTAGCCGAAATAGAGAAACTTGCCGTAGAACAGAGCCTGGAGACCATCCGCAACAGGGTTGATCAATTCGGCATCTCTGAGCCGGAAATTATACCCGAGGGTGATGATCGTATCATTATCCAGCTTCCCGGCATCAGGGACACCACCCGGGCCAAAAGTCTTATCGGAAAAACAGCCCTTCTTGAATTTAAACTGGTTGATGAGGAACACAGCCCGGAGGAAGCCCTGCGGGGGAATATCCCCGAAGGGAGCGTCATCGCCGAGGGTTACCACCTGGACGGTGAAACGGGACGGAGAACCAAGGTGCCTTACCTACTGAAAAACAAAACCCTCATGACCGGCAGTTCTATCGAGTCTGCCCAGGTGAAAATCAGCGATCGTTTCGGCGAGCCTTACATCTCCTTAAAATTCGACACCCAGGGGGCAAAAGACTTTGATCGGATTACGGCGGAAAATGTGAAAAAAAGACTGGCCATTGTTCTCGATGGTGTCGTGTATTCTGCGCCGGTGATCCAGGAGAGAATCTCCGGGGGCCAGGCCCAGATCACAGGATCGTTTACCATGGAAGAGGCCCGTGACCTGGCCATTGTCCTCCGGGCAGGCGCCCTTCCCGCACCGGTCAACATTCTTGAGGAAAGGACCGTAGGACCATCTCTGGGACAGGATTCCATTGACAAGGGCATCGCTTCCGTGGTCATCGGGGGCATCCTCGTTGTCCTTTTTATGGTGGTTTATTACAAACTTTCCGGTATTGTCGCCAATCTGGCATTGATCATGAACATCATCATCATCATGGGCGCACTGGCGGCCTTCAAGGCCACCCTCACCCTCCCCGGCATTGCCGGCATCGTTCTTACCATCGGTATGGCTGTGGATGCCAATGTCCTCATCTTTGAGAGGATCAGGGAGGAACTTCGCCTGGGGAAAACGCCGCGGGCCGCTATAGGAGCGGGATACACCAAGGCGTTTCTCACCATCCTGGACTCTAATATAACCACGCTCATTGCCGCCCTGTTCCTTTTCCAGTTCGGGACGGGGCCTGTGAAGGGTTTTGCGGTTACCCTGAGTATCGGTCTCGTTACCAGCATGTTCACCGCCATCTTTGTCACGCGGATTATCTTTGATTATTTTGTCTGGAATATAAGGATCAAGACAGTCAGTATTTAAGGAAAATCAGAGGAAAGACGAATGGAGCTTATAAAACCGGGAACCAAGATCAATTTCGTGGGGAAGATGAAGGTTGCCTTTGGGTGTTCCCTGCTCATGATTATCATTAGTATCGTTTCGGTCATCTGGCATGGGGGCCTCAATCTCGGCATTGACTTTTCCGGGGGCACCCTGATTCAGATCAAGTTTCAGAAGGAGCCGCCGATTAAGAGCATAAGAAGTGTTTTCACATCCCTTGGCCTGGAAAACAGCATCATTCAGCAGTTCGGCAGTGATGAGGTTGTTGTCAGGACAACAGGCATCTCCTCTGATCTTCTCAAGGATATCTCCCTGCGGCTCGAAGATGCTCTGGATAGAGCCTATGGCAAGGGGGCGTCTCTCGTGCAGAGGGTTGAGGTTGTGGGTCCCAAAGTCGGCAGTGATCTGAGGAATAAGGCAATCTTGGCCCTCGTTTTTTCCTGGCTCGGGATGCTCATCTACATTGCCTGGCGGTTCGAGTTTCGCTATGCCGTCGGCGGCATCTTCGCCCTGGTTCACGATGTCACTATTACTGTCGGCGCCCTTTCCCTGCTGGATAAAGAGTTTACCCTGACGATCGTGGCCGCTTTATTAACCATTGTCGGATATTCTATAAATGACACCATCGTTATCTTCGATCGGATCAGGGAAAACGTGAGGAAAAACATCAAACAAAGCCTGAGAGATACCATCAATGCAAGTATCAATCAGACGCTGGGCAGGACGATCCTGACATCTTTTACAGTCTTTGTTGTCGTGGCTATCCTGTTCTTCTTTGGCGGGGTGGTTATCCACGACTTTGCCTTCGCCCTCCTGGTGGGTCTGGTGACTGGCACGTACTCCACCGTATTTATCGCGAGCCCCATCGTCCTGGCCTGGGAAAACATCAAACCTTCGAAGATAAGGAGGAAAAGGTAGGTTGTCTCCCCTTGAGATTGCAGGATTGACCATTTTTATTCTTGTACTGTTCGCAGGTATCTTCTCCACTGTTTTTGGTTTACCGGGAACGCTGATCATCCTCCTTGACGTTATCCTCTATGCCCTGTGTACCGGTTTTGAGAGGATCGGTTTTAAGATTATCGCCATCCTGTTCATCATTGCCCTGCTGGCGGAAACCCTCGATTTTGCGTTGCTGATGGCAGGTGCGGCAAGATTCTGGTTGTCAAAGAGGATGATCTGGGCTTCCGTTACCTGTGGCATTATCGGCGCCGTGCTGTTGACCCCTGCTCTCCTGGGCCTTGGTATCATTGCCGGGGCCTTTCTCGGCGGTTTTACCGGTATGCTGACCGTGGAGCTGATCCGGCAGTACAGCCTGAAACCTGCATTCAGGACGGGCTACAGAGCTATATTAGGCAGAAGCGCCGGCATTCTGCTGAAAGGCTTTTCTGCCCTCGCAATGACCGTTATTACTCTGTCAAATGTATACTCTTAGGAGCTGAAAATATGAGCAAAACGAAATCCAAAATTCGGGAATACGCAGAGGCGATCGTAATTGCCATCCTGATTGCCTTTTTCATCAGGTCCTTTGTCGTACAGGCCTTTAAGATACCATCCGGGTCCATGAAGCCCACCCTGCTTATCGGCGATCATATCTTAGTGAACAGATTTATTTACGGCATCAAGATACCCTATTTCAGAAAGACAGTCCTTCCCGTCGGTGATCCCAAAAGGGGAGATGTTGTAGTGTTTATATACCCCGAGGATAGATCGAAGGATTTCATCAAAAGGGTTGTCGGTATCGGGGGCGATACCATTGAAATCAGGAACAAGAAAATCTATCTGAATAGCCTCCCCGACAACGACACCCACGGGGTTTATACCGATGATTTTATCATTCCCGGTTCAATCCAGCCCCGTGACAATTTCGGGCCGGTTACCGTCCCCCGGGGATCCATTTTCGTCATGGGAGATAACAGAGACCAGAGCTACGACAGCAGGTTCTGGGGGTTTGTATATCTGAAAGATGTCCTGGGAAAGGCCTTTATCATTTACTGGTCATGGGACCGGGAAAACCTTGGCATCCGGTGGAACAGGTTAGGACAGATACTCCATTAACTACTCAGGTATTTAGGCTGAAGGCTGAGGGCTTTCAGGGACACCTTCAGCCTTCGGCCTATCCACCTAACCAGGCCCCTTCTCTATACCCTGATCGGGAGGATAAATACGGGGATACCCCCCTGGTAGAGCCGCCTCTGCACAGCAAAGGAGGTATAATTGTGTAAAATGCGGGTAACCATTGAATCCCTGGGAAAAACCAGTTGACCCGCAAAAAACACACTGGAGGGGAATCGCTTGACCGCCTGGGAGGCCAATTTTTCCACCTCATCCACCACATCGGTGCCCAGGGCAAACAAACCTTCCGCATAGTAACCATGAGACCGCATCAATTCCTCGTACTTCGCCAGGTCACCTATCACTGTCTGCCGAAGGTTTTCAATCTCCTCTACACCCTTGAAACGACCGGCATCAATCACCCCGATCTGGATAAATACAAAATTCTTGAAATGATCGGGGAAAATTCTCAAAATGGTAAACAATGAGTGCAGACCTACACCGCTAAAGCCGTTTACCATGATGATCGCCGTATTGGCCGTGGCTGTTGCCTTTTCTGGAGGAGCTTTCCTGACTTGCACCGCCGGTACTGTCTCGGCAGGTTTGGGAAGGGCGCCTGTGAGGAGAAGTTCCAGCCGTTTAAGTAAACGGCCTGTCTGTGCATAGTGATGTTTGACAAAGATAGACAGGGTCACAAGAGAGGTTGTAATTACCAGCGTCAGCCATCCCCCCTCATGAAACTTTACAATAATCACTGAGATCAGGAGAAACGTGGTGAGGAAAAGACCGATGCCGTTGATCATTATCTTGCGTCCCCACTTAGGATAGCGACGGCGCAATTTCCACCACCTAACAACCATTCCTAATTGTGAGAGGGAAAAGGTCAGAAAGACGTTGATACTGTAAAGCACCACCAGGAACCTCACCGATCCCCCTGAGATCCAGAGGATTACCGCCGAGGCGATGCCCATAATCAGAATGCCGTTCTGGGTGACGAGGTGATCAGAGAGGACGGAAAAACGGCTGGGCATCCAGCCATCCACGGCCATATTGGAAAGGATCGTAGGTCCTCCAAGGAATCCGGTCTGTGCCGCCACAACAAGAATCAGGGCCTCCGATATGAGGGCCACCATCACAAATCCATGACCGCCGAAACCTTGTGCCACTCGTTCGAAGAGGACGGCGTTAAGGGTTTTTCCGGCCTGCGGGGCAACCTGTAAGAACAAATAACTCAGAATAAGCCCACCGGCGACGAAAGCCAGACTAACGGCCATATAAAGCATGGTTTTCTTGCCGGTTTCCACACGTGGTTCCCGCAGGAAAGGCATTCCATTACTGACCGCTTCTATCCCCGTGTAGGTTCCGCCCCCCATACTATAGGCATGGAGGATTATGAAGAAAACCCCCCAGAGACCTAATTGAGAAACTGACCCCCGTAATTCCACTGTCGTCCGCTCTATTAACAAGGGGGCATCCGAGATGTGGGGTAAGATGGCATACAAAATGACAACAACATGGGTGAGGATAAAGATAATAAAAATGGGGACAAGGGGCCTTATGGACTCCTTAACCCCCCTCAAATTCAGGACGGTCATGAATATCAGGATGGCAAAGGAAGCGGGAAGTTTGTAGTTTTGCCATACGAGGGGAAGGAAGCTGAAAACGGCATCGGAACCACTGGCAATGGAAACGGCGATGGTAAGCACATAGTCCACGATGAGGGCGCAGCCCGCTACCATCCCCACGGGCGGGGCGAGGAGTTTACTGGCAACCAGATAGGAACCTCCCCCGGTGGGAAAGGTCTCGATGATCTGCATGTAACTGGCGCTGATGATAAAAACGGTCAGCGCCGTGAGGAGGGCCAGGATGATGGCGAGACTGTAGTGACCGCCAAGCGCTAAGAATGCCTCCTGGGGACCGTAACACGACGAAGAGACACCATCGGAGCCGAGACCGATCCATGCCATTAATGCAACGAGCGACAGTTTTCTAAAGATTCCTGGTTCTGTGGGAGAGCGTTCACGCCCCAGGATCAATCTATTAAACCGTTCCTTTATTGATGCCGCTTCCTTTTCCATACTTTCATCATTCTTTGTGAGCCAACGGCTCATGAATGTTTCATTTCAGCGAAACAAAAACCATGGCGCCAGAGAGGAATATGAGAGCGGCGACTGTCAGCCAGGCTACAATGTTCATAAGTAAACTATTGGTATAACGCCCCATGATCCTCTTATCGTTTATCAGCAGGAGCATAAAGATCAGGATAAAGGGAAGAAGCACCCCGTTGACCACCTGAGAATAAAACATGATAGGGATTAAAGGCATATCGGGTAAAAGAATGATCCCGGCCCCCAGAAAGATCATCAGGGCATACAGGCCATAAAACTGTGGCGCCTCGGCAAACTTGCGGTTCAGGCTTGACTCCCAGCCGAAGGCTTCGCAGATGGTATAAGCTGTGGAGAGTGGTAAGATGGAAGCGGCAAACAGAGAAGCATTAAGCAGGCCAAAGGCGAATAACCAGGAACAATATTTTCCTGCCAGGGGAGCCAGGGCCAGGGCGGCATCTTTGGCGCTTTCTATCTTTATTCCAGAGTGAAAGAGAGTAATTGCACAGAGCATAATGATAAAAAAAGCTACAATGTTGACGGTCAACGAGCCAAAGATCACATCCATTCTGGTGTACTGGTAATCGTCTGCCTTGAGACCTTTATCAACAACGGAGGATTGCAGATAAAACTGCATCCACGGGGCAATGGTGGTCCCGATGACACCCACCGCCATGGTAAGGAAGGGGGGATTGAACCGTAATTGGGGTGTGAGAAGTGCAGAGCGGACCTCGCCCCAGTCCGGTTTACCCATAAATCCGGAGATAATATAAGAAAGATAGAAGAGACAGGCGACCAGAAAAACCTTTTCCACGGATTTATAGCTTCCCTTTACCACCAGCCACCAGACAAAGATGGCCCCCAGGGGTACGGAAGCATATTTACTCACACCGAATATTTCCATGCTCGCCGCTACCCCGGCGAATTCCGAAACGGTGTTGCCCAGATTGGCAAGAAAGAGGACAATCATTAAATAGAAGGTTACCTGAGCGCCGAAGCGCTCCCGGATGAGGTCCGAAAGACCCTTTCCTGAAACTACCCCCATACGGGCGCACATTTCCTGGATGATAATCAGCGCCAGAGTAACGGGGATCAGGATCCACAGGAGGCTCAGGCCAAACTCAGCGCCTGCCAGGGAATAAGTGGTAATACCGCCGGCATCGTTGTCCACGTTCGAAGTGATGATACCAGGACCGATAAGGGCAAAGAATAAACCCAGCGACCTCCAGGCTTTTCGCCTGAAAATACGCTGAAGTATGTTGGTTTTCACCTTCGAAAGATTTAGGGTCACAGTCTTTCCTTGCCTGATTTTCGGCTATTTCCCCAGTTGAGGGGCAACCACCTCCAGGAGGTTTTTAAAGATGATCACTCCCTTGATCTTATTTGTTTCATCCACAACGGGTATGGCCAGGAGACCATACTTGGCAAAATGATCGGCGATCTGTCCCTTTTTTTCATTAAGGCCTACAGAGACAACCCTTGTATGCATCAGTTCAGAAAGGCTGACTTGAGAAGGGGCCGTTAGGAGATCGCGGAGACTGATCACACCTAAGAGATGTTCTTCCTCATCAATCACATAAAGGTAGTAGACTAAATCCACATCTTCCGCCTCCCGACGGACAAAGTCCATCGCCTCACCGGCGGTCACGGAAGGGAGAAAACTTAAAAAAGAGGTTGTCATCAGTCCGCCGGCTTTTTCCTCCGGGTGTACCAGCAATTCCCTGACATCCTCGGCAAAATCCTCTTCCATTTCCCTGAGAATATCTTCCGCTTTCTCCTTTGGCAGGTCCCCCAAAAGATCGGCTGCCTCGCTAAGGGGCATCTCCTTAATAATATCGGAAGCTTCCGCCGGTTCCATATCCTCAATCAAGCTTACCTGAATTTTCGGGTTTGTTTCCTCAAGGGTTTCCGCAGCAGTCTCCACATCCAGGGATTGAAATACGGCAGTCCTCTTATAGATGTCCAGTTCCTCAATGATGTCGGCCAGGTCTGCGGGATGGAGTCGGGAGAGACGGTTCTGAGCAACCTTCAGGCGGAGAAGATCAGGGGAAGAAAGGGCCTGGATAAACATCCAGGAGATCAACTGATGAGAAAGGGTATAGTCAAAAAACCAGCGTAAAAAAATTCTCAGGGGTCTTTCCAGTCCTACCCGACGCATCAAACCACTAAAACCGACGTCCACATGCACCAGAAGGAGACTATTCTTGGCCTTCAGAAAGTGGAGGTCATTTACCCTGAGGACCTTTGCCCCGTTAGTATCAACAACCTGCTTATCCAGCAGGGTGTCCTTAAGCAAGACCTCGCCCTCACGAAGGATAGGCTCACGAATATCCCCTGACATAAGGGAAGGAACAACGAACTTGCCGTTAACATCAGTAATTCTCTGCCATGGCAAAAAAAACGGTTCTTTACTGCTTCGTAAGCACAGAAGGACATCCGTAACATAAGGATATGGTTCAACCATGCTGGCCGCCAGGTCCATGATCTTCCCCAGGGGCCGGTCCTCAGAATCAACGATTCTTTTTCCCAGTATCCGGCTTAAAAACAAAAAAACCTGAGGTTCCGAATTTATTGCCATAATTAAGACACCTCCAGGTGTTTTGTCTATAACACCATCGAAAACATTAAGAAAGCTTTTTTTACAAAACAAGTATTTTTTACTTTACTCTCTTGACACGTTATACCTGCCATGTTAGCTTCCTGTGACTTTGGCTGCGAAAAAGGTGGTTGAAAAACCCTGAGAAGATACGAAGATATAAAATACGAGCGGGAGGCGCCTCCTGAGAGGATGCAGGGCATCCGGTCGAAATTTCCCCATCTTGCCGTTGAGGCTATTCTTTTCCTTGATATGATAAA
>MNZP01000122.1 GCA_001873675.1 Syntrophaceae bacterium CG2_30_49_12
ACCATGTCTTCAGCCGCAATAAATCGTTGGTCATCGTACTGAAAGTGCGGATATCCTTCTTGATCCCGCTGCCCATAACACAGGCGACAACCGTCTCTTTGTGAACATCCAAGCCGCATCCCTTATCAATAATGATCTCGTCCATATCTCCATCCTCCTTAATAAAATAGGGTAATCGGAAATAGGATAATCACTCCTGCGGCGTAGTCTATAGGGAATCAGCCATTTTCATCCTGCTTTGTGACGGGTACCGTCATGAGGGTTTCATATAAACCTAAACCCATGAGTCCAGTCTCGTGAGACCTGCCTGTTTTGCCTGTTGGATGGCCAGCGCAAATTCCTCCCCCGTGATATGGCGATTGATCATTATCTCACCTGACGCCTCGCCGGAGGGACGATACTGATCCATTATATTAACGTAAGTATTTACGGATATTTCCGTTGCCAGAAATTTCATGATTTCTCCGGTATCCGCCACACCCCGGGGCATGACGAGATGGCGCACCAACAAACCTTTCACCGCTAATCCCGATTCATCTACGACAAGGTCTCCCACCTGACGGTGCATCTCTCTAATGGCCGCCATGGCATGTTCCCTGTAATCGGACGCATGACAGAACCGTTTTGCCCACTTTTCATCCCAGAACTTGAAGTCAGGCATGTAGATATCGAAGATGCCGTCCAGGATCTTAAGGGTATCAACCCTGTCGTAGCCACCGGAGTTATAGACGAGGGGAATGTTCAAACCCTGTTCGACAGCGAGGATCAACCCTTCAAGTATCTGTGGCACCACATGGGTGGGAGTCACAAAGTTGATATTATGACAACCCCTCCTCATGAGGGCAAGCATCATGGCCGCCATGGCAGCCGGGTCCACTTCCCTGCCTTCTCCCAGATGGCTGATCTCAAAATTCTGGCAAAAGGAACAGAGGAGGCTGCAGTAACTGATAAAGATCGTCCCCGAACCAAACCTTCCCACCAGGGGGACCTCCTCCCCGAAGTGGGCATTAAAGCTTGCCACTCTTGCCTTTCGACCGGTTTGACAATGGCCTATTTCTCCGGACAGCCGGTCCACCTTGCATTCCCGGGGACACAACCGGCAGTTCCTCATTATCTCGATGGCCTGATCAATACGGTCCTGCAGCTTTCCTTCCCGGTACAGTTTCAGATATGATGATTCCTGCATCGTGATGAAGGCGACTTATCTTTTGTATTTCCCCATCAATTGCGCCTCGGCAAGGATATGTCCCCGCATGGCTTTCAGGAGTTGCTCTTTGGTCGCTCCCGGTTTCAGATCGGTTGTCCCGTCCAGGGCATAGAGCTTGAAGTAATACCGGTGTTTTCCACCGGGGGGACAGGGTCCCCCATAGCCTATCTTGCGAAAATCATTGACGCCCTGTTTTCCTCCCCGGGCAAGTTCCCTCTGGGGAGCTACATTTTCCGGTAATTGCGTGATGCCGGCTGGAATATCGTAGATAACCCAGTGAACCCACGTCCCCATCGGGGCATCGGGATCGTCACATACGAGAGAAAAACTTTTTGTCTCTTTCGGGAAGTTACTCCACGAAAGCGGAGGGGATACATTCACCCCATCACATGTATATTTTGCCGGTATCATTCCGCCCTCTTTGAATGCTGTGCTCTTAATCTCCATCATCTTTCCTCCCTTCATTTGTGCCTGAGTCCCAACAAAAACATTGTCATATCCCTACAACGGCAATTATAGGGAACGGCAAAAGAAAGTAGTCATTGCGAGGAGCGAAGCGACGTGGCAATCCCTTGAGATTGCTTCGCTGACGCTCGCAATGACGCCTAGGGTATGTCAACTTACTTAGGCCGTTCCCTATAGATATTGACAGGTGATATATCCTTGTGCATAATCTGTCCAGCAAAGACAAAGGGGGGAGGAACAGATTATGCTGCCGACATGCCGTAAAGCGTAAAGAGTGTATATCATTTCCTATTCCGACATTCAACATGAATAAACCTGTGGGATAACGATAAGATTTTGAAGCGTCACCATGAACAGGTTGAACCAAAAAAAATTGCATCCCTCACCCTCTTTACGTTAGAAAAATCGTGATGAATGATTTAATTGATGAGTACCTGAACTTTCTTACTGTGGAAAAGGGGGTCTCTTATAATACCATCGAGGCTTACAGCCGGGATCTGAACAGGTATGTCTGCTTTATAAAGAAATGTGGTATTCAAACCATTACGGATATTACCCCTGATGATGTGATCTCCTATCTCACCGAGCTAAGAAAAGATGGTTTAATGGAGAATTCTGTCAACAGGGGGCTGGCAGCCATCAGAGGGTTCTATAAATTTCTCCTCCGGGAGAAAAAAGCCGGTATTAGTCAAAATCCTGTGGGAAATATTGGATTGGCAAAGGTATGGATGCGTCTCCCCGATACTCTGAGCCAGGAGGAAATGAACACGCTTCTCGCACAGCCAGGTGTAAAAACCCCTTCTGCCATAAGGGACACGGCGATGCTGGAACTGATGTATGCAACGGGGATTCGTGTCTCGGAGTTGATCTCATTGACCATCAATAGTATCAACTGGCAGGTGGGGTATCTGGTCACAAAAGGAAAGGGTAATAAAGAGAGGATTGTGCCTATCGGTAAATCGGCGTATGATTATGTAAGGCAGTATGTGGATAAGGCAAGACCATGTTTCTTGAAGGAAGCTACCGATGTTCTTTTTCTGAACAGATACGGTAAAGGTCTGAGCCGACAGGGGTTCTGGAAGATCATAAAAAAATACACGGTAAAATCAGGGGCGGTGGGGATGGAGAAAAAAGTCCACCCCCACACCTTCAGGCATTCTTTTGCCTCTCATCTTCTGGAGGGTGGGGCTGATCTTCGTTCCGTCCAACTTATGCTGGGACATGCAGATATAGCAACAACCCAGATATACACCCATATCACCCGGGAAAGGTTAAAAGAGATTCATAAGAAATATCATCCAAGAGGTTGATAAGAACAGGGATCAGGGATTAGAGGTCAGGGGTCAGGGGTCAGGAAACTGGAGTAGATATGGACTTTAGGGAGGGGAAAGGTAAAAAAAGGGCTGTAAAACCGCGGCGCGAGAGGGGTGTAGCTCCAGGGATTATTGTCCTGATTGCATTGATCCTTTTTACCTCTTTCGTCATGGCCAATTATTTCTGGCCGGAAAAGGTTCGGGATTTATACTTCATCGCCTCGAGATTGAAAAACACTTTTTCCTTCATCTTCCTCGGGCATCCCCCGCAGTTTTATTATCTGGAGATAGAAAAGAACGGGAGAGACTCCAGATTGACAAAAAGCGAAGCTTTTGTTGTGTCCTACCGTGATGAATTTGTCATCAAAGACATCTCCACCGATGCCCTTTTTAGCAGGAAGATTTCGGCCGATGTGGAAGGTATCGGAAGAGAGAATGATTTCAAGATATTGCTGAAAGGTATTGATCTGGTTGATAAGGTTATAATGACGGGGAAGGGCGGGGAGGGAGAGACCACTGTCCCGGACTACAGGATCAACGTGAAATATGACAATAAGATCATCGCTGCCATTCCCCTCCAGGTGAATATAACCCCCCAGGACTGGCTGAGATATGCGAGAAGTACGGAGAATCAGCGGGTACAGATCGAATATCTCAAACGGGCCATCGCCATGAATAAAAAGGATACAGGGGTCCGTAAGATGCTGGCGGGGCTTTATCTCCGACAGGGCGAGACAGGAGAGGCGATCACTCAATATCGGGATATCCTGACTCTTAAGCCGGATGACCTTACCACATTGACGGAACTTTCAAAGTGTTACATGAAAGAGAAAGAATATAACTTGGTCATTAAGACCTGCCGGGAGTTAATCAAGAGCGATCCTGAAGATGCCTCTACCTTCGCCAATATGGCATTCGCCTATAGTCAACTGGGGGACTGGAGAAGAGCTGTTGTAAACTATGGAGAATCTCTGAGGTTAAATCCGAAGGATCTCCTGGTAAGATATAAGTTGGGACAAGCGTATGAGAAAACCGGAAAAATCAATGAAGCTGCCGGCGAATACAGGTTTATCCTGACAAAGTCACCGGATACGAACTATGCGATGATCGCTTTAGCGGATCTTTCGCTCAAAATTGGAAATTACGACGAGGCGATAAAGTGGTATAAGGAAATCCTCAGGAGACAGCCACGTAATGCGGGAGCCTACGCCAATATCGGACTTGCCTACGGCGGCAAGAGGTTGTTAAAAGAAGAAATAGAAAGTTACCAAAGAGCAATAGCGCTTAATCTCAAAGAACCGGTTATTCATTTCAATCTGGCAGCGGCTTATGAAAAAGGAAAACAGTCTCAGAAAGCGACCGCAGAATATCAAAAGTTCCTGAAGATGAAGCCCGGTGACTCTGATGCCATGGAGAGAATTGCCGAAATTGATTTTAATGGTAAACGATATGATCAGGCAATCAGGTATTATGAAAAGATTGTCAAAAATTCGAAGAGAAAAGCGGACATTTATGCGAATCTTGGCTTTGCCTATGGGGAATTGAAAAAA
>MNZP01000134.1 GCA_001873675.1 Syntrophaceae bacterium CG2_30_49_12
CCCATGAGAAGGCGATTTAGGAGATGTTCAGTTTCGGCAAGGAGCATCATTTTCCGGAGCGCGCCAATAAGCAACTGGTAACTGATACCATTTCGCTTTCAAAGGATAACGCGGCGGCAAGGAGGAGTCGCCGCAGGCGTATTACTAATACGTCGAGGACGCCGACGACGAAGCCAACAAAGTTAGCCAAAGAAAGCGAAATGGTGTCACATCCTCATCCACCAAGCAGTCCCATTGCCTTGATATTCCTCAACATCTGCCACATATCCTTTTCTGAATGGGATTCAAGGGTGATAATAGGATCCAGCCCCCGTTCCCGAAGCATCCTGAAAAAGTCCTGGAAGGGAAAATTTCCCTCCCCCACCGGGAGGTGTTCATCGGCAACCCCGTTGTTGTCGTGGAGGTGAACCTGACCCAGATAGGCTGCCAGTTTATCTAACCACACCTCCAAAGGCGTCCGGGAAAATACGTTAAAATGTCCGGTGTCGAAGCAAAAACGAACATGGTCGGGAGTAAAAGCGCCAAAGAGAAGACTCAGGTGGTGAGGCCCCGTTTCATAGACATTTTCCAGGGAAATGATGGTATCCATCTGACTTGCGATGGTCAAAAAATGTTTCCATGTCTCTATGCTGTTTTCCAGCCACATCTGCTCACCAGAAACATAGTACCTTTCATCAAAGGAGGGATGACAGACTACGGAACGCGGCCGGAAAAAAGGAACGAGATCAAATACCTGATGCAGGCGGTCTATCGTCACCTGCCGGATCCTTGGATCAATGGCCCCTGGTCTTAAATCCATAAAAGGGGCGTGGAAGGTAATCGTTAATCCCGCTTCCCTCAGGCTATCGGCGACCCTTAGAAAATCCTCTCTTCTCACCTGATCGAGGACTGCATAATTGAAGCCGATCTCTGGATTGATACCTTCTCTTATTACCGTGGGAAGGAGCTTATCACTTAACATATTAAAGGGTATATGTGCCTGGACTCTTTTTAGAATGTTATACATTTCTTATCCTTTCTGCCTGTGCGTTGTACGCAGACAGGTGAAATTCTGTTTATCATAATGGCTGTTTTTTAACAACCATCAATTCCGCCTAATTTTAGATTGACATAACCAAAAAAACAAGTTATTAAAATAACAGCTTAATTACTTTAAAGGAGGCGTTTTTGGTTAAAAAAAAGATAGATTCGCGAAAAAGGGTACTTCTGTGCATTAACGCTTTGCTGGAGAATAAGGCTAAAGACATGGTCATCCTGAATGTGAGAGAATTATCTGCTTTTGCCGATTATTTTATTATCTGTAGCGGGACCTCTGACCGACAGGTACGGGCCCTTGCCTCATCAATTCAGGAAAATCTGAAAAAGTCCAGGATTGTCCCCTTAGGAATAGAAGGTGAAAAACCGGGGCAATGGGTGCTCATGGATTACGATGACTTAATTGTCCATATTTTTTACGAACCTGTCAGGGCATTTTACAATCTCGAGCGGTTATGGTCAGATGCTCCCCGTATGGAGATCGGGGAAGATGTTGCCAAAGTAACCTCTCTTGCTAAAGGAATGTAGTATTGAAAAGTATCCTCACAGGTCTTGCCGATGTTATCTTTCCCGGGAGGTGTGTGACATGTGGAGTTGTGCTGGGACCTGATAAAACTCTCCATTTCTGCCATACCTGTTTCTCCAGGATAAATTTTATCCAATCGCCTCTCTGTAACCGTTGTGGAATCCCATTTAACAGCCCTGATGGTGGTGATCACATCTGCGGTGATTGTCTCACCTCGGAAACTTACTTTTCGGTAGCCCGGGCCGTCGGACGGTACGAAACTACAATTTTGGATGCCATCCACCGATTTAAATACGGGGGAAAGATCGCTATCGGGGAAATCTTAGGAAGATTGATGGCTGATTTTGCATATCCTGCTTTTGATATTCAGGAGTATTCGTTGATCATACCGGCGCCCCTGCACCCGAAGAGATTAAGAGAGCGGGGGTTTAACCAGTCCCTTATCCTGGCCCTGGCGGTCTCAAAGAGATTTTCCCTTGCCTTAGATTTTACAACACTCAAACGGCGTATCCACACAAAACCACAGGTCAGTCTGGGGGGAAAAGAGAGGAAAGTAAACGTGCAGGGCGCCTTTGAGGTCTCCGAGGAAAAAAAGATAAGGGGAAAAAGCATCGTCCTCGTGGACGATGTATATACCACGGGCAGTACGGTAAATGAGTGTGCCCGGGTATTAACGAAAAGTAAGGCGGCAGAGGTAGCCGTCCTCACCCTCGCCAGGGCTCTTCAGCCTGACTCAAGAAGTGATATTTCAGACCAGAGGTAGATATTGAATAAGATATACTCAAGGGAAAAACTGAAGGAGGAACTCGACCGACTTCGGAAAGAGGGAAAAAAGACGATCTTTACAAACGGTTGTTTCGATATTCTCCACGTAGGACACGCCCGCTATCTTCAAGAGGCAAAGAAAATAGGAGACATCCTGGTCGTTGCCATCAACAGCGATTCATCCGTCAGGGCCATTAAAGGCGAGAAAAGGCCCATTATCCCTGAGGATGAAAGGGCCGAGATGGTGGCCTCTCTTGGATCTGTTGATTATGTGACCATTTTCCATGAGTCTACCCCCCTTGAGCTGATCGAATATCTTCAGCCTCATGTTATTGTAAAAGGGGGGGACTGGACAGAGGAAAAAGTGGTGGGTCGGGAATCTGTAAAAAAGTTGGGCGGCACGGTGGTTATTGTTCCTGAGATCAGGGGGGCATCAACATCGGGCATTATCGAAAAGATAACGAAAATTTACAGCAAGGAGTGATTATAAAGAGAAGACAAGATACATGTTAATTTTTTCCTTTACAAAAAAGAGTCTATTATGTATGAGAAAACGTTCGGAGCTTTTCTCGAAAGTACTCACATGAGGTGGAAAGTTACACATGAAACCTGAGAAATTAGAATTCTTCAGATACATGCTGTTGAACAAAATCAATGAATTGCTGAGTGAGGCTGAAAAAACAGTTTCCGAGATGACAGACGGAAAGGAAAATTTCCCCGATCCCACCGACAGGGCCTCTCTCGAATCGGACAGAAATTTTGAGCTTCGGATTAGAGATAGAGAGAGAAAATTAATCTTGAAAATGCAGGAGGCGATTCAGCGTATTGATGATGGGGTTTTCGGCATATGTGAGGTCTGTGGTGGCCCCATATCTGAGAAAAGACTAATAGCAAGGCCCGTAACCACCCTGTGTATAGATTGCAAAACGAAACAGGAAAAACTCGAAAAGCTCAAAGGGGAGTAAATATCTTGTAACTATTCAGGTTCAAAGTTCTAGGGTTCACGGTTCAAGGTTAGACCGTGGATTCATGAACTATCTCAAGGAATATGAAGAGCGCAAGACAACCGTGAACCTGACAACCTGGGTAGTTACGTTTGTTCTTCGAAAGCATCAAAGATCAGTAAAACTCTAACTTGATTGCATAGGAATTCCCATTTTAAATAACTTTAGGCACTTTAAACTTTAGCTCACTTTAGGCACTTAACCCGTTTCCTTCAAGTATTTACTGTACCTCACGATATGGCGCAGCACTCTTGCCGCCCTTATCGGATTTGGATAAATGGGAATCCCCTTTTCACGAAGAAACTTGAAACTTTCCGGTTCTTCCATGACCCGTGGCATCAGATTGACATAAACAAGGGGTTTCTGCAACTCATCTATTTTTTCTCTCATGGTGCTCAAATGCTTCAGTTCCTGCTCCTTAAGGGATTCGACCAGATCTTTGAATTCTTCGTTATTTGAAAGGTGTGCATCTTCCAAGATCGCCGAAAAATAGCTGCTTGCCCCAATACCTCCTAAAAGAACCGCCGCATCCACATGGGGGTCTTCCATGATGGCCCATAGACAAGAGAAGATAACGAGTTCACCTGAGGTCACCAAATCTGTTATATCTGTGGGATTGCCATAAGAACAGCGCGCAGGTAAAAGAGACTTCAGTCTTTCGGTAGTGGCGGAGGTGAAAGTTGGAAGTTCTAAACCCGCCTTTTCAACAGCTTCAGCCATGACAACACCAATGCCCCCGCCTTCCGTCAATATTCCCACCCTCTTTCCCCGCGGAAGAGGAAGAGAAAGTAGGGCCGTAACTACATCGAACAGCTCCACTTCATCTGCTGCCCTGATGATTCCCGACTGTTTGAACATCGCGTCATAGATCGCATCCGAACCGCATAAAGATGCGGTATGGGACTTTGCCGCCCTTGCAGAACCCTCTGTAGCGCCGGTCTTCATCACGATTATAGGTTTCTTGCGCGTGATTTCTTTGGCCAACCGAAAGAATCGTTTTCCTTCCCTTAATCCCTCCACGTAGGCAGCGATTATCCTGGTTTCTTCATCTTTGGCCAGATATTCTAAATAATCTTCCAGGTGTAGATCAGCCTCATTGCCGTTGCTGACGAACTTACTGAACCCGATCCCTTGATGCACCCCTGTACGAACAACGCGCTGG
>MNZP01000032.1 GCA_001873675.1 Syntrophaceae bacterium CG2_30_49_12
TCTTCACCGACGTTTTTTCCTCTTCGGGGACACTTATACCAATTCTAAATCAAAGATGATATCGAGGCGGCAAGGAGGAGGCGACGAGACGTATTATACATACGTTGAGGAAGCCGACGACGCTGCTAACAAAGATAGCGCTTTGATTTAGAATTGGTATTAATCATCTGTCACGTTCTTTGTCGGTAAAGCATCGCCGTCCTCACGGAATTCTTCCAACCTGAGCGTACTATCCAACCGATGCTTATATGTTTCAATGTGACTATTGCCAATGCGATAGGCATCATGGGCCTTCTCGATATGTTTGCCGATCTCTTCGTATTTTCTGTAGAATTTTTCAAAGGAATTCTGAATGCTTATAAGTCCCTCCTGTAACTTTTTTACACTTTTAATGATTTCTATATTTCTTACGCCGAGAATTATTACCTGTAAAAATGCATAAAATGTGTTAGGGCTAACGGGGATAACCCTGTTTTCCTGGGCATATTCGTATATCTTTGCCGGTTCGCCCAGATGGTTTTTTTCTGCTATTGTTTCGTAATAGACTGCCTCTGAGGGGATAAACATGAGAGCAAATTCCGATGTTCCCTTTTCCGGCCTTACATACTTGGTGCTGATGTTTTTAATCTGTGTTTTTACAGCATTTTCATGGCTTTTCCAATGCCTTGCCTTTTCTTCGGGAGAGGATGCCTCGAGATACCTTTGATAATCGTCCCGGGGAAATTTTGCATCTATGGGGATGACTATTTTTTTAAACTTGACAACCGCATCCACTTGCTCTCGCCCGTCAATCATATATTGCCGTTCCCAGATACCTTTGGGGAGCACTCTTTCCAACATTTCTTCTAATATGGCTTCACCGTAACTACCACGGAGCTTAGGGGCCTGCAGGATATCCTTGAGTGATTGCCCCAACTTCTGGGCCTCTTCCTGCTGCTGAATAATCCTGTGTATGGTTGCACCCATATCCTTGATGGTATCAATTGTCTTTACAGTGTGTTCTGAAATGAGGTCCTTGGAACGAACGACCTCCTCCCGTGTTGAGTTTAATTCCCTGTGTATGCCGGATTGAAACGCAAGAAATTGTTCCTTGATAGAAGATTCAAGTCTTGCCGATACATCTCCGGGATGCCCCCTCCATAGAAGCGTTACAATTAAAACGATCAGTATTGTCAGCGCAATTAATACTCCTAAATCTAGTAAGTACATGGTGTGTCACCTTTTTCGTTTTTGAAGATTTTCGTTATTTTGAGCGATGCTGTCAACTCTTTTCCGCAGGTTCTCCCATGAGGTTTATCCTGATGCCCCTACCGTGGCCACGATGGGGAACGGACGCGACGGAGCGCGTCCCTCCAGGTGTTTTTTGATGACTTCTTTCGTTTTTTTTGATAGATTTTCCAACCTATTCAGGAGTTAAAGTTATGAGCGTTAAATCCAGTTTTTTTATGCCCCTTGTATTATTAGCGGTGATGGCAGGCTGTGGCCCCACGGGACAGTGTCAGGAAACAGGTGGAGATTACGAAAAATTTAAAGAAACCATCATCTTGCGTTTTAAAGACAGGGTTCCCCGGCAGTGGGGTGAGACAGTACCAGGGGTTAAAACCAAACTGAATTCGACGAAAAAGGTCATCGCGCTTACCCTCGATGCCTGTGGCTCCAAGAACGATGGTTACGATTCCCGGTTGATGGACTACCTTATAAGAGAAAACATCCCGGCGACACTTTTCATAAACGCAAGATGGATAGACAAGTACCCGAGAGAATTCAAGGTATTAGCAACCAATAGCCTTTTTGAAATTGAAAATCACGGATTTGCACACAAACCCTGTTCTGTAAACGGTAGATCCATATATGGAATAAACGGTACTTCCAGCGTAGGGGAAGTCGTGGATGAGATAGAGAAGGGGGCGAGGAAGATAGCGTCTTTGACGGGGAGGAAGCCTCTGTATTACAGGTCCGGGACAGCGTATTACGATGAGGTAGCAGTGGAAGTAGCTGCAGAGATGGGCTATCAGATTGCCGGATTCAGCATCCTTGGGGATGCCGGGGCCTCCTATTCGCAGGAGCAGGTCAGGAATGCCTTATTAAGGGCAGAGCCGGGCGACGTCATAATATGTCATATGAACCACCCGGAAAGTGAGACAGCAGAAGGTATCATCGAGGCAGTAGGAGAGTTGAAAAAGAGGGGTTTTATATTTGTAAGATTGTCGGATTCCGGCATGAAATAAAAAAGATTAAGGGAAGAGGAGGAAGGGAAAATTGATCCCCAGATATGCAAGAGAAGAAATGAGTTCCCTCTGGATGCCTAAAAACAGATATCAGAAATGGCTCGACATTGAGATTTTTGCCTGTGAGGCAATGGCCGAAAAGGGTAAGATACCGGAGGAGTCTTTAAAAAATATCAAAGCAAAGGCCGCCTTTGATGTGGCAAGAATTGATGAGATCGAAAAGACAACCAAACACGATGTCATCGCCTTTTTAACCTCAGTCACGGAAAGGGTGGGAGAGGATGGTCGCTTCATCCATATTGGGCTCACCTCTTCGGATATTCTTGATACATCGCTGGCCTTTCTCTTAAGGGATGCCTCTACGATACTTATTGGAGATATAGATCAACTGCTGGCCGTCCTGAAGAAAAAGGCATTTGCCTATAAGGATACCCTGATGATCGGAAGGTCTCACGGAATTCATGCGGAACCGATCACCTTCGGTCTGAAAATGGCCCTCTGGTACCAGGAAATGGTGAGGAACCGGGAAAGGATGGTGAGGGCAAAGGAGACGATCAGTTACGGGAAGATTTCCGGAGCGGTGGGCACCTTCTCCTTTGTTGATCCCTATGTGGAAGAATACGTATGTCACAAATTGGGGCTTAAACCTGCGCCTGTCTCATCCCAGATCATCCAGAGAGACCGCCATGCCGAGTTTTTTTCCACTTTAGCCATCATTGCCTCCTCCCTCGACAAGTTTTCCCAGGAGGTCAGGCTGCTGCAGAGGACTGAGGTCCGAGAGGCGGAAGAATTCTTCTCTCCCGGCCAGAAGGGATCATCGGCCATGCCCCATAAACGGAATCCCGTCCTCTCGGAAAACCTGTCCGGCCTGGCGCGCCTGATGAGATCGTATGCGCTGGCGTCCATGGAAGATGTGGCCCTCTGGCATGAGAGAGACATCAGCCACTCTTCCGTGGAAAGGGTCATTGCCCCTGACGCCACCATCCTTCTCGATTTCATGCTGACCCGTTTCGCAGGAATGGCGGACCGTCTCCTTGTCTATCCGGAGAGGATGCTTGCCAACCTCAATATGACCAGAGGGCTGATCTTTTCCCAGATGGTGCTCCTGAGGCTGATAGATAAAGGCATGACACGGGAGAATGCTTATGCCGTTGTCCAGAGAAACGCCATGAAATCATGGCAGGAAGGTATCGCCTTCAAACAGTTGCTCTCAGATGATGGGGAAGTTATGTCTTACCTGAATACGGAAGACCTCGCCTCTGTGTTCAGGGTGGAAAATTTCCTCTCTCATGTGGACTTTATTTTCCACAGGGTATTTGGATAACGATCTAATGGATGATCAGAACATCGCAGATGTCGTTCATCTCCTTAAGAAAGCAATGCGGGAGATTCCCTTTGTTTCTTCTATGGCAGAGGAACATCGGGGACCTTTTCCCATCCTTATCTCTACCATCCTCAGCCTGAGAACCAAGGACGAAGTCACCGCGGCGGCTACGGAGAGGCTCTTCACCCTCGCCTCCACCCCGGAGGAGATGTTGGAACTTTCCGAGGAAAAGATCATCAGGGCGATCTATCCCGTCGGTTTCTACAGAAACAAGGCAAAGACAATTCTCCACATCTGCAGGGAATTGATCGGTCGTTTTAACTCCCAGGTCCCCGATACCGTTGACGAGTTGCAAAGCCTCAAAGGCGTGGGGAGAAAGACAGCCAATCTCGTTGTTACACTGGGATACAGGAAAGAGGGGATATGTGTGGATACACACGTTCATCGGATATCAAACCGCCTCGGTTATGTGAGGACTAAAACCCCTGAACAAACGGAATACGCCCTCCGGGAGAAGCTGCCCCTTGAATACTGGTCCCTGTATAATACCCTGATGGTAGCCTTCGGGAGGAATATCTGCCGTCCAATCTCCCCGTTCTGCGGCACTTGCCCTGTATCAATCTATTGCGACAGGGTGGGTGTTACCAGAAGCAGGTAGGCCGGCCATTAAATTCCCGTAACTGCTCATGTTGTCAGGTTCACGGTTCACGGTTGGTTGGCTTGCGCTCTTCATAACAAGACAACTCCACAGGGAATTAAGGATCTCCTTAAAAATGGAACAGATCCCCCTTTTCGAAGATGAATATATGTTGATCAACGATGCCGCAACGGCCCTCAAGGCGCTATGCCTCGACGACGCCCTGGAGTCGCTGAAACGCTAC
>MNZP01000157.1 GCA_001873675.1 Syntrophaceae bacterium CG2_30_49_12
CATAATCTATACCCTACGTCAATGTTTGCATCTATCGAGCTTCCGGAAGTTGCAGAGCGGGCACTGATGTCGGCGGGCGCATAATCGCATCGGCGCTTTTTGACGACCGAGAAACGGCTGATATCTGAGGTAGATGTGATGAGCGAACCACAATCTTATCCGGTTGGTTGGACAAGCCCGGTGTGTCTGTGTGATCTATATATAAGGTACACTCCTTTATTAAATAGTGCCCGGAATTGGACAGTTATGGGAGTATACACTAATTTGGGTTTTTTTCCGCCGCCTTAGCGGCTTCGTTCAACAAGCGGGTCAAGCGGACGTAATAAAACCTGCGCCGCTTACCCTTAATGTTCGCTGAAAATTGAAGAGCACGAAAAGATTGACTACACAATTCCCCGTTGGTATTATAAAAACATGTTCAACAACCGAAAAATAGCCGAAGAATTCTTACCGGCAGAGGACATAGTTCTGTATCCCGGCGATTGTCTGAAGCTGCTGCACACAATTCCTGAAGAGTCACTGTCCCTTGTCATCACCTCGCCTCCTTACAACATCGGGAAAGAGTACGAAAAGAAGCTGAAGCTGGAAACGTATATCGAGCAACAGGCGGCTGTAATCCGTGAGTGTGTCAGATGCCTTTCCCCGCAGGGGAGCATTTGTTGGCAGATCGGCAATTACGTTGATAACGGGGCCATCATACCTCTAGACACGTTACTATATCCCATCTTTACGGACCTTGGCCTTAAAATGAGAAACCGGATTATCTGGCACTTTGAACACGGATTGCATTGCAGCCGTCGGTTCTCAGGCCGATACGAAACAATCATATGGTTCACAAAGACCGACAAATACACGTTTAATCTTGATTCAGTGAGGGTGCCTCAAAAGTACCCTGGCAAGAAGTATTTCAAAGGACCGAATGCAGGGAAGTATTCCTGCAACCCCCTCGGTAAGAATCCCGGCGACTTATGGGTTATTCCCAACGTCAAATGTAATCACGTTGAAAAAACAGGCCACCCGTGCCAGTTTCCCGTTGAACTCATTGAACGTTTTGTTTTGTCTCTGACCAACGAGGGGAATTGGGTATTCGACCCGTTCTTGGGAACCGGCACAACTATCATCGCTGCTATCCGCCACAACCGCCATGGAGCAGGCGCCGAGACGGTTGAAAAATATGTCCATCTTGCAAGGCGGCGCATTGAGGAGGAGATTGCCGGAACTCTAAGAACTCGCCCGATGCACAAACCGGTCTATGACCCTGAAGAGGCTGGTAACAGTCTGCGAATTGCCCCATGGAAAACCAAGCAAGAAGATAAGCAATTAAGACTACTTGAAAATCAAGCAAGATACACTTCCAAATGAAGATTTCCGAAACATACTCCCATCTGAACGGTTTGGAGTTCCTCCTTGTCCATCAACCTAAGTTGTGGAAGGAAATCCAAGACGTTGTTGCCAAGGTAGATGCTGCGGTGTGCAAGACCAAAGTGTCAAAAGAAAAGATCATGAAAGGCAAACTTCTGTACAGCCCCGTTGCCATGAATTCAGCCTTTTCAAAGCTGCTTCGCGCCCGTTTATGGGGGGAGAGCCGCGTCAGCTACTGGGTCACGAAGAACGAGAAGTTGATCCGCAAGACTCTCACGATGCCGGCCCAGGAGCAAAAGAGAGAAATCGAAGAGATGGGAGAAACGCCTATCTTTAGCTACAACCAGACGGATTTTGTCAAAGATCGTGTCGCCGTCGAAGTGCAGTTCGGCAAGTACTCTTTTGTGGCTTACGACCTATTCGTCAAACATCTCGCTTTTTATGTTGGTGACCGCATTGACGTTGGTATCGAGATTCTACCCATGAAATCCCTTCAATCACATATGAGTTCCGGAGTCGCCTATTACGAGGGTGAGCTTTACAATGTCGTCAGACAAGGCAGGGGCATTCCGGCGGTCCCATTGGTCATTGTCGGAATCGAACCCTAAACAGAACCCAGCGAACAAGTCGTTCCAGCCAATCGCCCATAAAGCGGGCTCTGGCTGAACTCTGCGTTCTTATTCTCTTCTTCGAATTTCAGATTACCGGTGTCATTGCTATCTTATAGTCAATTCTGGTAAAAGATTTCTTGCATTCACCAATCTTTGCACATAGGGGGCTCCCTGGGCGAAGACCCAGGTCCTCGCATCCCGGAACATGCGCTCCACGGGATGGCGTTTTGTACAACCGAACCCCCCATGAACCTCTACGGCTAAATTGGTAGCCTTCAGCAGTAACTGTGAGGCAAAAGCCTTGGCAGACGCAGTTTCGGCGCTATGTTTTACCTTTCTGTCAGCCAATAGCGCCGCTCGGTAGATAAGGAGGCGGGCCGCTTCAATTTCAGTGGCAATATCACCGAGAGAGAAACTGACCAATTGATACTCGCCTATGGGATGACCAAAGGCGAATCTGGTCTTTGCGTATGCTACGGCCTCCGCAAGAGCCGCCCTTGTTAGACCGAGAAAACCGGAGGAGAGGGTGATTCTCGTCTCATCGAGGGTAGATAAAGCATATTTCAATCCTTTCCCCGCTTCACCAATTAGTTGATCTTTTGGTATCACACAGTCCTTAAAGAGCACCTCTTCATCCTGGTGACCACGGCAGCCCATAGTCGGCACCCTGTCAATTACCGAATAGCCGGGGGTGCCCTTCTCTATCACAAAGGCGCTGATACCCCTTGCCCCCCTGGCGGGATCGGTCTTGGCCATAACCACTCCCCAATCCGCCGCATGGGCAAAACTCATATATCTCTTTCTTCCGTTGAGGATGTACTTACCGTTCTTGAATTCGGCAACAGTCTCCAGGGCGCTGGCATCGGAACCGACATTGGGTTCGGTAAGTCCGAAGGCCCCAAAGGCCTCCCCACGTGCTACGGGAGCCACATATTTTTTCTTCTGTTCATCACTTCCGCCGGCCAGGATCGTCGTGGGGGCAAGACCGGGCACCTCCATGAGCATTCCCGCCATAGCTGCTTGAGAGGCGAAGGTGATCTCCTCCGCGGCGATGCATATATCCAGTATAGGCCATTCCGTTCCATCATACTCCTTGGGTATATACATTGCCGTATACCTGTGGGGAGGCAGAGACATCTTCTTCCATAAGTCCCAGGGCATCTCATCTTTTTCATCAATCTGTGCCGCGATGGGTGCCACCTCCTTCTCACCGAATTCTCCTGCCTGCCGTCTGATTTCTTCCTGTTCCGAAGTTAAGTCAAAACAAATAGCCATTTTCTTCCCTCCTTATTTAAATAACTTTAGGCACTTTAAACTTTAGATCACTTTAGGCACTTAACTTGATACTATAAAAACAGGAGGGAGTCCAAGGAAAAACCACAGATTTGGGATGACAAACTCCTTGACTTTTTCCGGGGTGTAAGATAGGAAATTTCTCGTAGGGGTGCCTTATTCCAGACCCAGAAAATGTAATTGTCATTACTACATATTTTTAAAATTCACCGGAACAGGTTATATGGGATTACCTTTAGAAGGGATAAAGGTGTTGGATTTTTCTCTGGCCTTGATGGGTCCCCTCTGCGGCATGATGTTAGGGGATATGGGAGCGGAAGTGGTCAAGATAGAGAGACTTACCGGAGAGGCAATAAGGAGGGGTAAGGCAGCAGGGATGGAAGAATTCTTTGGGTTAGAGGAGGCGGAAATTGATGATCCCATGTGGCTTGCCCATAACCGTAACAAGAGGAGCCTCGCTATTGATCTCAGTGACGAGAGGGGGCAAGGGGTAATCGAAAGGTTAGTAAAAGGCGCTGATGTTGTTCTACATAGCTTTCGCCCCGGAACTATGGAGAAAATGGGATTGAGTTATCAAACCTTGAGTAGAATCAATCCTCACATTATTTATTGCTCTTTTTATGGATTTGGTGAAACCGGTCCCCTGGCACATCGGATTGGCGGGGACATGTATTCCCAGGCTTTTACAGGGATGGTCAGTCTTCAGGGTTGCCCGGGGGATCCTCCAACCATGGTTTCTGCGGCCATCGTTGACCATGCCGGCGCCTGGATGGGCGCCTATGGGATCATGGTTGCCATGTTCCACCGCGCCAGGACAGGGGAAGGCCAGGAAGTGGTGATAAACCAGATAGATGTCGCTATGTACCTTCAGATGTCCGAGGCCCACCTTTATCTGATAGATGGGATTAAATGTCAGCGGGCAGGGAGGGCGTCTCCGGTGTCGCCGCCTCCGTATGGCGCCTACCCGGCGGCAGATGGAGACATTATCACTCTTTTCGGCAGCGATCCACTGTGGCCAAGGTTTTGTGG
>MNZP01000065.1 GCA_001873675.1 Syntrophaceae bacterium CG2_30_49_12
ATCGAGTCGGAATAACAGCCGTGGTTACAGAGAAAAATCCAGTTTTTCATGTAGATGAGAAAGATTCTTGAATCCCGTGGTAAGTTCTCGTTTGCAAATTGGAACATTCCGTATGAGGGGAGCATACGGCTGAGAAATGCTTCTCTACTCTCAAGTCCGACAACAACGCCGGCAGGTTTGATCTTAAGGAAATCACGGGTAATATGGTAAATGTTGAATACAAGGCTGCCGGCAATCAGGAAGATCAGGATTCCGAAAAGGATCGGTTTTCTTTTGTAATACGTCAGGATATACCCGGTCATGATTGCCAGAAAAGGAAAAACGGGAATGAGGTAACGAATCTGCTGGGCGGTTGATGCCCAGAACATGAACGTGGCGATACAATAAACGGCAATGAATTTCATCTGGATACTCAATTTACGTATTCCGACAAGAAAGGGGAGTGTGAGGATGAAAATCGGCCCCAGAAGTCCATCAAACTGCAGACTGTTCATCTTTGCCCGGAAGCTAATATTCCAGGGAAGGAGGATGTAATCTATGAATTCTCTCCCTATTCCCAGATTCTGGACAAATAAACTATACGACCTTGCCTGTTCCGGTTCCCATCCCCTTCCTCCAAATATCTCGTAAAAAAAAGGATAGATGGGGTTGCCCGTCATGAACCAGTTCTTTAAATAAAAGGGGATCCCTACGCAAATAACGACTGATGTATACAGAAACAACGTATGGACTACTTTCCGGAACTCAGTGCGGTGATAATGTGATGCCCATAGAATTCCGAGACATCCCAGCAACGGCAGGAGAAGAGATGTATATTTGGCAGCAGCGGCCAGTCCGGAAAAGGTACCACATAGAATGAGCCATCCCCGCTCGCTCCGGTCAAACCAGTTGATAAAGGCAAATACCGCTGCCAGGGAATAGAAAGTCACAAATAGATCAATGTAGGCCATGTGGGACGTTACAAAAACAGTGGGAATGGTGTAAAAAACAACCATGCTGATAACAGGAAAGGCATTTTCGTTCATTGTATGTCGGATAAACTGATACATGCCAAGGAGGACGCAGAGAAGGACGGCAAAATGTATGCCTTTCGCCAGGGTATCACCCTGCAGAAACAATCCAATGACATATAACATCTCACTGTGCAGGGGATAATTGGAAAAAATGTTCCCATGTATGAAATAGAATCCGTGATGCCTTAGATAAAGTTTCGGAACGGCGAGGTGATAAATCAATGCGTCCTTGCCTATCTCTGGTGTCAGAACCAGCAGGAGACCGGCGCCAAGGCATACGATCAATAGGAGAAAGGCGACCTTTTCCCACCCCGGTTGCAGTGACGGAATACCAGGCGTCATGAGGCGAGTTCGTAATTGGAGCCAGCCTGCAATGGAGAGAATAGTCAGAATGATGAGGAGGATATAGAGCGATGCTGAATGGAGGAAATGGAATATACCGAGGAGAAAAATTGAATAGCCGATGACGGCGAATCCTATACCTGTGGAAAAAAAGACCTGTTCACCGAAGGAAACAAAGGTAATATGGGATTTACGAAAAAAGAACCGTCCGAGGCCAATGGCAATAAAACTGAGGCCCGCTAAGAGGAGAATTGTTAAACCTTGCTGAAGAATAGCATGCAGAATAGCATTAAACATGGTGGTCAGAAATAAGGGTAAAGCAGGATGTAATAATCACTGCCGATGCTTATCATGGAGGTAGGTTTTTTGTAAAGTTAAAATGAAACATTCGTGAGCCATTGGCTCACAAAGGAGGATAAAAATAAGTCAGGCGAGACGCCTGACCTACCATGGGTGGTGATCTTATAACCAGTAGGACAGGCGTCTCGCCTGTCAAAAAAGGGTATTTTCAGGTGAAAGGCCGACACAATAACAATTGACGATTAAAGATGGATAACCATGTAAACCGGCATAAGAAGATTTTAGTCTGCCTTTGCCTGACCTTGTTGACGTTCATTGTCTTCTGGCATGTACAATATCATTATTTCATTCACTATGATGACATGCTGTATGTGACGGAGAACAGGCATGTGCAAGGGGGGCTTTCATGGGGTAATGTCGTCTGGGCATTTACGACATACCATGCGAGTAACTGGCATCCTTTGACCTGGTTGTCTCTCATGCTTGACTATGAGCTGTTCAGGTTAAATCCTGCGGGGTATCACTGGACGAATGTGTTGTTTCATATTGCCAATACGCTGCTGCTTTTTCTGGTTCTCAACCGGATGACGGGGGCGATCTGGCGGAGTGGATTTGTCGCTGCCCTGTTTGCCCTTCATCCCCTTCATGTGGAGTCTGTTGCCTGGGTGGCGGAACGTAAGGATGTTTTGAGTACCCTTTTCTGGATGCTGACGATTTATGCCTATGTTTTCTATGTTGAGCGTCCGGGAATAAAGCGGTATCTGACGGTTTTTGTCTGTTTTTCTCTTGGACTGATGGCCAAACCGATGCTGGTAACCCTGCCTTTTGTCCTCCTCCTGCTGGATTACTGGCCCCTTGGGCGCACTCCGTTCACCACAGTGGAAGGTCATATTTATTCTCAGAAAGGTGAAGCCTGTCACCATCGGGTCTCCTCAGGAAAAAGCACAGTTGCTCATCTGGTAGTGGAGAAAATACCGTTGATCGTGCTTTCAATTTTTTCCAGCATCTTGACCCTATTTGCCCAAAAAAATTGGCAGGCTGTCGTTTCTCTGGATGCGGTCAGATTAGATTACCGCGTGGCTAATGCCTTTATTTCCAGTGCAAAATATATTGAAAAAACTTTCTGGCCAAAAGATTTAGCCCTTTTCTATCCCTATATTATGGGCATATTTTCACCGTGGCGGATTATGTGTTCGTTTTTGTTGTTTGTGGGGATAAGTGTTGTTGTGATTCGGGAGATTCGCCGCTATCCTCATCTTATGGTCGGATGGCTGTGGTATTTAGGAACGCTAATTCCCGTTATCGGTTTGGTTCAAGTGGGGTCCCAGGCCATGGCTGACAGGTATACTTATGTTCCTCTTATCGGTCTTTTTATTATGGTTTCCTGGGGTGTCCAGGATCTCCTGAGTAATTGGCGGTATCGTATGCAGTTTTTTCTTTTATCGTCGGGATTAATTTTCTCGATCCTGATGGTATTGAGTTGGATGCAGGTACAGCACTGGCAGAGTAGCATTACCCTTTTCGAACATGCCCTCCGTGTTACGAAAGGAAATTATCTTGTACATAACAACCTTGGTGTGGCCTTGTTTCAGGATGGGAAGTCAGACGAGGCTATGGTTCATTTTGCAAAGGCGTGTCAAATAAAGCCCGACTATTATGACGCCTATAACAACATGGGTCTTGTTCTGGGTTCCCAGGGGAAGGTGGACGAAGCTATCGCCCATTATTATAAGGCCTTAAAAATCAAACCGGACCATCCTGAAACCCATAATAATTTGGGAGTTGCCCTGGTTTCACTCGGCAGATACAATGATGCTATCGTACAGTACACTGAGGCATTGCGAATCAATCCAGGTTGTGCGATGGCCCATAACAATCTGGGTATTGCATTTGCCAACCTTGGCAGGTTGCATGAGGCTATCGAATGTTTTAAAAAGGCTTTAGAAATTAACCCGGACTATGATGATGCCTTGAACAACATGGGTTCTGCTTTAGCCCGGCGGGGAGATGTAAGAAATGCGGTTTATTACTTTGAAAAGGCCCTGCAGCTTGATGCAAACAATGCCATGGTTCACAACAATCTGGGGATGGCCTTGGCCAGAACGGGCAGGTATGATGATGCCGTTTTGCATTTTCGAGAGGCACTCAAAATCAGGCCGGATTATTTAGAAGCATATAACAATTTGCAAACGACGCTAAGACATATCAAGGACGCCGAAAGATCAACTCGGTAGGCGCCGACGGTTCAAGATGAATTATAATATACACCGGCATAAAAATATTTTAATCTGTCTTTGTTTGGCCGCACTTGTGTCTTTAGTCTACTGGAATGTTCAAAACCATGACTTTATATATTTTGATGATATTTCCTATGTGGTGAAAAACGATCATGTTCAGAAAGGGTTTAGTTACAAGGGTTTTCTCTGGGCATTTACGACATACCATGCGAGTAACTGGCATCCTTTGACCTGGTTGTCCCTCATGTTTGACTATGAGCTGTTCAGGTTAAACCCTGCGGGGTATCACTGGACGAATGTGCTTTTTCACCTGAAAATGCCCCTCTAAA
>MNZP01000156.1:0-111 GCA_001873675.1 Syntrophaceae bacterium CG2_30_49_12
CGGCAAATTTGTACGCCATTTCCTTTAACATTTTCAGTTCTTCCGTCAATTCAAAGTCCATGTTTATCTCCTTTTGACCCTATTTTAAAGGTTCACGGTTCAAGGTTCAAG
>MNZP01000156.1:132-19284 GCA_001873675.1 Syntrophaceae bacterium CG2_30_49_12
GTTCACGGTTGGCTTGCGCTCTTCATATTTCATCAGTCTAACCTTGAACCGTGAACCCCGGAACTTTGTAGTTACTTATTTTTTGCTGTAATCGTAAACCCCTTTTCCGGTCTTTCTGCCATAGCATCCTGCCCTGACTAATTTTCTCAGAAGGGGGGCGGGTCTGTACTTATCCCCCAATTCCCTGTAAAGCCCCTCCATGACGTGAAGGAGCGTATCATTCCCGACCATATCGGCCAGGGCCAGCGGACCGATAGGGTGATTGCAGCCCAGAACCATCCCCTTGTCAATATCTTCGGCGCTGGCGATACCCTCGTCCAGGGCATAGAAGGCCTCATTGATCATCGAGCAGAGGAGTCTGTTTACCGCAAAGGCAGGGGCTTCCTTTACTACGATAACTTCCTTGCCGATCTTTTTCCCCCACTCTTTTGCTATCTCGAGGGTCTCATCGGATGTCTGGTAACCCCTGATGATCTCCAGGAGACGCATGACCGGTACGGGGTTAAAAAAATGTGTCCCGATAAAGCGATCAGGTCTCTTTGTAGCTGCAGCCATCTCTGTGATGCTCAAACCTGAAGTATTGCTAAAAAACAGGCAATGGGCAGGCACAATCCCTTCCAGTTCGGTAAACACCTTCCTTTTGACCTCCATGATCTCAATAACCACCTCCACCACGACATCGGCATCTCCGGCAGCATCCTTCAGATCAAGGGTCGGCTTTATCCTGGACAGAATGCTATCCATCTCCCCCTGGGTCTTCTTTCCCTTTTCCACATCCCGGCCCAGGTTTTTCCTGATCATGTTCATCCCGTTGTCAACGAATCTCTGTTCGATATCCCGCAGGCTAACCTGGTAACCTGCCTGAGCACAGACCTGTGCGATACCATTACCCATCAGTCCGGCGCCCAAAACACAAATATTCCTGATTTCCATCACCTGTTTCCCCCCTGTTTTTTTATTTTCTCTTTGCTGGACCTCTAACTTCGGTAGGTGAATAACCTAACAGATTTGCTAAATTGAAGTCAAGGGAAAACAGGAACAGGGCAGGGTGTTTTTATTCTCACCCATTTAGAAAATAAGATTACCCAGGAAAGTTTGTCTTGATCCATTCTTACCATGACTGTGACCCCCTTCTTGTTATTTCTTAATTTTTGTGTTAGAAATCCGGCAGGCAGAGAAATGGGACTCACAACAGAGGAGAAGATGATAAGAAAAGCCCTGTTTGCAGAAGAGATTTTCAGATGGTATTCCAGGGTTGTCACCTATGGGCGGATGATCAAATTTTCCCATACCATCTTCGCCCTGCCCTTCGCCCTCGCTGCCCTCCTTCTGGCGCACAGAGAGCATCCTATTACCTCCCGTCTCGTCTTTTGGGTTATTGTGGCGATGGTAGGAGCCAGATCCGCCGCCATGGGGTTTAACCGCCTCGCTGATGCGAAGGACGATGCGGAAAATCCGCGGACCGCGGAGAGGGAGATTCCCGCCGGCCGTATTTCTCTCCGGGAAACGGCGATCTTCATCACAGGTTCAAGTATCCTTTTTATCCTTGCGGCAGCGGCCATCTCTAAAATCTGCTTCTGGTTTTCCTTTCCCGTTCTGCTTGCCCTCTTCGGTTATTCCTATACGAAGAGATTTACCTGGTTATCGCACATTGTCCTGGGACTGGTCCAGGGGTTAGTGCCGATAGCGGTCTGGATCGCCATCACGGGGACGTTTTCTGCCAAGATATTGGCCCTGTCCCTGACCCTTTGCACCTACATCGCCGGGTTCGATATTCTCTATGCCTGCCAGGACATGGAGTTTGACCGCCGGCAGAGACTCTACTCCATGCCGGCAAGGTTCGGCCTGGCGAAGGCCATGCTTTTTTCCTCGCTCCTCCATTTGTTCACCTTCCTGTCCATTTTATCCCTCTACCGGATCTTTGCCCTCAGCCCCTATTATCTCGCCTTTGTCTCTATCATCGGCATTCTTCTGATCGTAGAGCACAGGCTTGTCAAACCGGATGATCTCTCAAGGGTCAACATCGCCTTTTATCATGTAAACAGCGTCATCTCTCTCCTCTTATTTGCCGCTTTGCTGACAGAGGAGATAGTGGGGAGGATGTCTTGAAAAAACGGATTATTGTGGGGATAACCGGCGCTTCCGGTACCGTTTATGCGGTGAGGCTTCTAGAGATCATGCTGACGATGCCTCTGGAGATTCATCTCATCGTATCCGCCATGGGTTGGGATATCATGCGTTATGAGCAGGGCTGGCATGATGAAACAATGGATGACTTCATCGCCCGGGAACTGAGACCCAAAACAGCGGCAGGCGATTTAATCCTGCACCCTATAGGTGACCTGTTTGCCCCACCAGCCAGTGGTTCCTTTCAGGCCTCCGGGATGGTGGTCGTTCCCTGCTCCATGAGAACCCTTTCCACTATTGCGAGAGGCCATGCCGGCAATCTGATCGAAAGGGCCGCCGACGTTACCCTGAAGGAGCGACGTCCCCTTGTCCTGGTCCCCCGGGAGACACCGCTAAGCCTGATCCATCTGCGAAATATGACTGCGGCAACGGAGGCCGGCGCCGTTATCATGCCGGCGAGTCCTCCCTTTTATCACAAACCGGAGGGGATCGCCGATCTGGTAAACTTTATGGTAGGGAGGATCCTCGATCTCCTCCATCTGGAACACCACCTGATCCCGAGATGGGGGGAAAGACATGCCTGAGAAGAAGAACTACAGGAATCTGACTGACTTCATCCGGGTCCTCGAAGCGGAGGGAGAACTGGTGAGGATCAAGGCGCCCGTCTCTTCTTTCCTTGAGATCACTGAGATAACGGACAGGGTCGGGAAGAGCCCGTCCGGCGGCAAGGCGTTGCTCTTTGAGCAAGTGGACGGTTCTTCCTTTCCCGTGATTACCAATGCCTTCGGCAGTGAAAAAAGGATTGCCCTCGCCTTGGGGGTGAGGAATCTGGATAATCTGGGGAGGAGGGTAAAGGAGATACTGGAACAGTCCCCGCCGAAGACCCTGATGGAGAAACTTCAGTTCCTAACCAGGGTCCTGAGCTGGGGACGGTACCTTCCCAAGGTCGTCAGGATGGCCCATCCCCCCTGTCAGGAGGTCGTTCGAAAGGGTGATCAGGTTGACCTGAGGAGATTGCCTGTACTCCACTGCTGGCCCGGTGACGGCGGTCCTTTTATCACCCTCCCCGTTGTATTCACTAAAAGTCTCACTACCGGAAAGAGAAATGCCGGTATGTACCGTCTTCAGGTCTTTGATAAGAATACAACGGGGATGCACTGGCATATCCACAAAGACGGTTCGCATTATTTTAATGAATACCGCAAAGCAGGTAAAAGGATGGAAGTGGCGGTAGCCATCGGTACAGACCCTGCCGTTACCTATGCGGCAACCGCCCCCCTGCCACGGGGTATTGACGAGATGATCCTGGCCGGATTCATCCGGAGCAAACCGGTAGAGATGGTAAAGGGGATCACCGTGGATATGGAGGTTCCCGCAGAGGCGGAGATTGTCCTCGAAGGTTACATCCTCCCGGAAGAGAGGAGACTGGAAGGACCATTCGGTGATCACACGGGGTACTACTCCCTGCCGGATGATTATCCCGTCTTTCATGTAACCGCCATAACCCACCGGAAAAATGCCGTTTACAGCGCCACTGTCGTTGGCCGGCCCCCAATGGAAGACTGCTATCTGGCAAAGGCAACGGAGAGGATATTTCTCCCCCTTCTGCAGACCACCATGCCGGAAATCGTGGATTATGTCATGCCCTGGGAAGGTGTTTTTCACAATATTACCATTGTTGCCCTTGATAAGGAATATCCCGGTCATCCGAGGAAGTTGATCCACGGTCTTTGGGGAGCCGGTCAGATGAGTTTCTGTAAGATGATCGTCGTTGTGGATGGCGCTGCCGACCTTCACGATCTCAAGGGGCTTTTTGCAAAGATCCTCGATACAGTTGACTTAAAGAGCGATCTTGTCATCACCGAGGGAATATTAGATGTTCTCGATCATGCAGCGCCTAATCCCCTCTTTGGAGGAAAGATAGGAATTGACGCCACGGAGAGGATCAGGGGAGAGGTTCCGAGGGATACCGGAAGTCCGCATCGTAATAACGGAAGATTAGCTTCGGCAGAAGAGGTTATAAACGAACTCAGGGCGCTGGATAGGGGCTTCCTCTCCTGCCGGCAACCGTTCACCTCTGTAGCGCATCCCCTCGTCCTTCTCCAGGTGGATAAAGGTACTGGAAAAAGGGGACGCTTTTTTACAGATTTGCTTTTCCTCGCAAAAACAATACCCCCGCAGAGTATTACTGTCCTCTACGATGCGGATATTGATATTTCTGATAGTTCTCTCCTATTATGGAGAGGATTTAATAATGTGGATCCCCGGAGGGATATTGCCATCAGGGGTAACCAGGCGGTTATTGACGCCACGCGCAAAGGACCGGAGGATGGTCATCCACGGCCCTGGCCGGAGGATATTGTGATGACCGAGGAGATCAGGGAAAGGGTTACGGCAAGGAGAGAGGAACTGGGCTTGATAGGAACTTACTTTTTTGCTGAGGAAAGTATAGATAAATAAAGGGGAGTCGTGAGTCAAGAGCAAAAGGTCGCAAGTTAAGTGCCTAAAGTGAGCTAAAGTTTAAAGTGCCTAAAGTTATTTAAAATGGAAATTCCTATACTATCAAGTTATGGGGGAAAAACTGGTAATTACCATTGATGGTCCGTCCGGAGCGGGGAAAAGCACGGTCAGTAGGGCTCTTGCAGGACGTCTATCCTATATCTATCTGGACACCGGCGCTCTTTATCGGGCTGTAGCCTATGCAGTGGTCAAGGAAAGAATTTCCCCGGGTGATAAGGGCTGCCTTTTGAACCTGTTAAGGAGAACAAAGATTTTTCTTAGAAACACAGATGGTCGCGTGAAGATTTTTGTTAATGACGAGGATGTGACGGAGAAGATCAAAACCGAAGAAATAGGGCTTCTCGCTTCAAAAGTTTCTGCCATCCCTTTTGTCAGAGAGACATTGCTTTCAATTCAACGGGAAGTGGCTAAAGGGGGCAGTATTGTTGCTGAGGGGAGGGACATGGGAACGGTGGTCTTCCCTGATGCCGATTACAAGTTTTTTTTAGATGCCAGTGTTGAGGAGAGGGTGAGGAGACGATACAATGAATTGGAGGCAAAGGGGACCCGCCGTGAATACCATGAGGTTGAGAGGGATTTACTTATCAGGGACAGGCAGGATCGCGAAAGAAAAACAGCCCCCCTTCGAGTCCCCCAAGATGCCTTTATCATTGATTCCACGGACATGACAGTTTCTGAAGTTGTCGAGAAAATGGTAACGATAGTACATACGACGTAACTACTCAGGTTCAAAGTTCCAGGGTTCACGGTTCAAGGTTAAAGAGCGATAAAGATTGAACGGTTTGAAGATATTGAGGCTTGGCAACTGGCACGTGAATTGCCCCGTATTGAATACGGGGGTACCGTCTTCTGAGTAACTTCAAAAGTTACTTGATAAAGCGCCCCTGCGGGGCGTGAGTCGCTAACAAAGAAGCCAAGACTTGCAATCAACCGTGAACCTGACAACCTGAGTAGTTACTATGTTTTAGTACCTGATAATACCTTATGAAGAGATATATTTATATACCTCAATCGCGCTTTCGGGACACATCCTGCCACATATAGTGCACGCTGTGCAGTTTTCCTCATTTATAAAGTTTGGTAACTGATATCCTTCAGTATTGAGCTTATTTCCTATAATAAGACAGTCTTTAGGGCAAAACTCTACACAAAAACCACAACCTTTACAGAACTGTTCGTTGATCAATATTTCCCCTCTATTTCCCCCCATAATTTTCGCTCCTTGGTTAACCTTAATTTATGCACATTGATGATCATTCTTAAATTTACATAAATTTATAAATATAAAGATACTGTGGAATAAATCAAGTATTTTTATCTTTGGCTAAAAATACTTGACATGATCAGCTTAAAAAGATTAAGTAACCAGCGCTGCTCTGGATTAGCTCCTTGACAGGCGAAACGCCTATCTTGAATAGCAGTAACTACTCAGGTTGTCAGGTTCACGGTTCACGGCTGGTTTGCTTGCGCTCTTCATATTTCATCAGTCTAACCTTGAACCGTGAACCCCGGAACTTTGAACCTGAATAGTTACGAATAGCATAAATCGCTCCATTTGGGCCTCAATTAAATTTCAGCCTTGCTCCTTGGGTATCGAATAGGGGAAGATACAGTGTACAGTTATGCAGGTAAAATACTATTTGTAAATTTGACAAATGGTGCGTTCCGTGAGGAAGAAGTCCGGGAAGAGATATACAGGAAGTATATAGGCGGATATGGTCTGGGGGTAAAGGTGTTATATGAAAGTATCAGAACCGGCACCGATCCCTTAGGGCCGGAGAATATTTTGGGCTTTGTAACCGGGGCCTTGAATGGTACTGGCGCCATGGGCAGTGGCAGGTATATGGTAGTGGGTAAATCTCCTTTAACCCGGGGGTGGGGTGATGCCAACTCCGGTGGACACTTCGCTCCTGCATTAAAACAAACAGGATACGATGCCGTATTCTTTACCGGTAAATCTGAAAGGCCCGTTTATCTGGTGTTGACTGATGAGAGGCGAGAACTGCGAGATGCCGGCAAAATATGGGGAAAAGATACTGTAGATACAGAGGATTTAATCTTAAAGGAACTGGGAGACAGGAAATTCAGGGTGGCCTGCATCGGACCGGCCGGTGAGAAACTGTCCCTGATTGCCGGAATCGTGAATGATAAAGGGCGAATCGCTGCCAGGTCGGGGCTTGGCGCTGTGATGGGTGCAAAGAACCTGAAAGCGGTGGCAGTTAAGGGGCAATGTAAAGTTTCCGTAGCGGATCCGGATAGATTGAAAAAAATCAACTCAGAAATAAGGCCGATGTACGGTCTCCGCCCTTCAAAGTTTCAAAGTTTTCTGACTAATACATTGACCCCTCTGCTTCCCTATCTCGTAAGGTTGAAGGTTCCCCTTCCCCCGCCCGATCAAAAACTGGTGGCCCGGCTTTTCTCCGATTACGGTACATGCGCCTTTGTCGCTTCATCATCGGAAATGCAGGATTCTCCGATAAAAAATTGGGCAGGTATTGCCTATAAAGATTTTCCCATGAGGAGTAAGTCCTCAAAGGTAAGCGACGATAATGTTGTAAAGTACATGAAAAAGAAATTTGCCTGTAGCAGTTGTCCTGTAGGTTGCGGTGGGATTATGGAGTTAAAGGGGGATAGGTATAGCATTAAAGAATCCCACAAGCCGGAGTATGAAACGATAGCCGCTTTTGGAAGCATGACTCTTAATGATAACATAGAATCTATTCTGGTGGCGAATGATATGTGTAACAGGGCGGGAATGGACACCATTTCTGCGGGAGGAACTATTGCCTTTGCTGTTGAATGTTATGAGAATGGTTTAATCACCGGAGAAGATACCGGTGGGATTGAACTGAAGTGGGGAGCCCAGGATGCTGTCCTAAAGATGCTGGATAAGATGATAAAGAGGGAAGGGTTTGGCGATCTGCTGGCGGATGGATGTAAGGTTGCAGCAGAGAAGATAGGGAAAGGGGCAAAAAGATATGCCATGCATGTGGGCGGGCAGGAGACGCCGATGCATGATCCGAGGCTTAATCCAGGTTTTGGCGCCACTTATGTTGCTGACCCGACTCCTGCCAGACATACCCAGGCCGGCCTGGGGTATGAGGAAATGGGGCTGGGAATTATGAATGAGAAGCTTCTATCTCAGTACAGTCTGCCAAAGCAAAAAAAATACGAATACCATAACAGGGGGAGGAAAAGTACCCTGGTAAGCAGTTATGGCCAGATAATCAACTGTGCCGGTCTATGTATGTTCCATTTCTTCATTGTCCCGACATATCCCATTCTCGATTATCTGAGGGCGGCGACAGGCTGGGATCTGACTTTGGAAGAGTTGATTACGACGGGGATGAGAATCCAGACCTTAAGACATCTCTTCAATACCAGAGAGGGAATTTCTCCTCAAGACTTTGTCTTACCGGAAAGGATCATTGGCAGGCCTCCCCTTTCCGATGGTCCCCTTAAGGGGGTTGCCATTGACATAGAGACCTTGAAAGCAGAGTACTTCAGGGAAATGGGCTGGAATGAGGAAACAGGAATACCATCGGAGGAAAAGCTGAGAGAATTGTCTCTAAAAGAATATATTAGGAGGAGGTAAGATGTTTATTCATGGTTACGAGGCTGTAGGTCGTGGGGCCCTGAATGCCGGTTGTACGCATTTTTTTGGTTATCCAATCACGCCGCAAAACGAGATTACCGAGTTTTTTGCCCGTGAATTACCCCAGAGAGGGGGGCGTTTTGTCCAGACTGAGAGTGAATTGTCATCTGCTGCCATGGTTTTTGGGGCGTCATTGGGAGGGGTCAGGGTGATGACCTCTACCGCAAGCCCCGGTTGGGGGTTGATGCAGGAGATACTTTCCCATATCAGTATGTGTGAACTACCCTGTGTTGTTGTCAACGTTCAGAGGGGGGGACCCGGTCAGGGTACCACCCGCCATGCCCAAACCGACTACCTGTCAGCAACACGGGGAGGAGGACAGGGAGGGTATAAGAGTATCGTTCTTGCCCCTTCATCGGTTCAGGAATGTCATGATTTGTTGCAGCTTGCCTTTTATCTGGCAGACAAATATCGCATTTTGGTAGTAGTCCTGGCGGATGGCATACTCATCCAGATAGCCGAGCAGGTTGATGTTAAGCGTATAGACTTTGATCCCTTACCACCGAAGGATTGGGCGTTTAAGGGTATGGGTAAAAAGGGGGGGAGATTTGATTACATCCATTCAACGAGAGGTATCATGCCCCCCGTTTACCGGGACATTATTGTCCAGATGCATGAAAAATACGGGAGGATAGCCGAAGCTGAGGTGAGGTTCAAGACCTATCAGGCCGATGATGCCGAGTTACTGTTGGTAGCTTATGGCTATGTGGCCCGTTGTTGCGAGGAGGCCGTAAACATAGCCCGCAGCAAAGGATTAAAGGTGGGCATGATCCAGCCTGTAACCCTCTGGCCATTTCCCTATGAAATTATGGCGCAGAAGGCATCTTCCGGATGCAGGTTTTTGGTTGTTGAAGACAGTATGGGGCAGTTGTTAGAGGATGTAAGGCTCGGCGTGGAAGGTAAAAGCCCTATCGCCTTTTTGGGGTTGTCTTCCAGGCATGTGGCCGGTGAGTTGGGGATGATCTTTCCGGAGACTATTCTTGAGGAGGTTAAAAGATTGATATGACGGTTAATCATAGCGGTGTTATAGTTAAGGAAAAAATTTATGGTCCATCGCCTTACCTGATGAATTTTCCTTTGCCATCCTGTTCCGGTTGCGGTAGTCCCATGGCGTGTAAAATTATCATGGACGTCCTTGAGGAATTAGGGGTGGTTGAAAGGGCAATAGTTGTCGTCGGTATTGGCTGTGCCGGTTTTGGATTTTTTCGGACTAAGATGGATATGACCATGTGTGCCCATGGGGCTGCCCCTTCTGTGGCTTTAGGAATAAAACAGGCCAATTATGATGACGCCATAGTCTTTACCGTACAGGGTGACGGTGATTGCGCGGCCATCGGGGCGGGTTATCTTGTTAACTCTGCCGCCAGGGGAGATAAGATTACCGTATTTATGTTGAACAATACCAATTATGGAACCACGGGAGGACAGATGGCTCCCACGACACTTATTGGTCAGGTAACGACAACCACTCCCGGGGGAAGAAATGCCATAGCCCATGGGTATCCGCTTCATATAGCGGAAATGGTGGCCACGATTAAAGGTGTTGCTTACAGTGCTCGCGGGGCAACAAATAACTTTGCCAACTACCAGCGCACAAGAAAGTATGTAAAATCAGCACTCCAAAAACAGATAGACGGAGTTGGGTTCAGTTTTGTAGAAATATTGGTTGCCTGTCCAGTAAATTGGCATCTGGAACCCATAAAGGCGATGAAACGATTAGAAGAAGTAATTGCCGAGTACCCCCTTGGTGAATTTAGGGATTTAGAAGCCCTTGATTAAATGATATCAGGACAGATTAGGAGGAGAAGAGGTGGAGCATAGAAAAGATAATAAAGAAGAACTATTAATCGCCGGTGTTGGTGGATGGGGTATTGTAACCATAGGGGATATCCTGGCCAAGGCCGCTCTTACGGAGTATAGAAATGTTGCCTGGTTCCCCAGTTATGCGACTATGATGCGCGGAGGTGAAAGTGAATGTTGTGTAATCTTTTCTCAGGAAAGAATATCTTCACCGGTAATATACATGGCCTCCAGTGTAATGGTGTTGGGGGCTTCGAGGATAAAGGCATTTGAAGATAGAGTAAAGCCCGGTGGACTAATGTTAATAGAGTCCACAGGAGTAAACGACGATAATAAAGTGAGAAGAGAAGACATAGATGTAAGGTATGTGGCCGCAATTGAGGAAGCGAAAAAGCTGGGGAGTACGAAGAATGCAAATCTGGTCATCCTGGGGACCTATGTGGGGGTAAAAAATTTGCCATTAAGGGAACCCATTTTGGAGGAGATCGAGGCCAGATTCGGTGGGAAAGGAAAGGATAAAGTAATTTCAGCCTGTAAAGAGGCGTTCCTTGCCGGCTTAGAACTTGGCAAATAGTTATTTCCAGTGAGTGGTCTTAAGTTCCATACTTTAAGTTGTGTGAATAAGCTTGATATTTTGTGATCACCGTGTTAATCATCATCTTAGATGAGAGTTTTAGAAAATTTTTCGGTAGGGGGAGGTAATTGTTTAATGGTTAATGGTGACAACTTAATCTTAAAAGAAGAAGAGGTAGGTTTTAAGGAGCTTTATGAACAAAGCCGACAGGACGTGCAATTTGGTGAGATTGTAACGGGCAAGGTAGTACAGATAAATAGTGAAGTGGTTATGGTAGATGTAGGCTGGAAAACGGAAGGGTATATCCCAGTTTCCGAGCTTAAGGACAATGAAGGAGAAACCGCCGTTGCTGTCGGTGATGAGATCGAAGTCCTCGTGGATAGAAAAGATGGAGATGGCAATCTTATTCTATCCAGGGATAAAGCCGCTAAAATTAAGGTATGGGATGATATAAAAAATATCTGTGAGCATAATACGACTATAAAAGGAACTATTGTTGAGAGGGTGAGGGGTGGATTTTCCGTTGATATTGGTGTTTTGGCCTTTCTTCCCGGCTCCCAGGTTGATATCCGTCCAGTGAGGGACCTTGATAGATATGTAGGTCAGACGCTGATGTTTAATATCTTAAAATGTGACAGGAAGAGAAATAATGTTGTTTTATCAAGAAGATCAATATTGGAGCAGGAAAGAGATGCCCAGAAGAAAGATACCCTTGACAGGATTGAAGTAGGAAAGATCATGGAAGGGGTAATTAAGAATATAACTGATTATGGTCTTTTTATAGATCTGGGAGGTATTGACGGCCTGCTTCATGTGTCGGATATATCATGGGGTAGAATAACACGTCCGCCAAATAATTTTTCCAGAGGGGATAAGATTAATGTGAAGGTACTTTCCTTCGATCGCGAAAAGGAAAGAGTTTCCATTGGTCTAAAGCAGCTGACCGAAAATCCCTGGGCTACGGTTGCTGAGAGATACCCTGTCGGCGCTACTTTAGAGGGAAAGGTTGTCAACCTGACGAACTATGGAGCCTTTGTGGAACTTGAACCTGGCGTGGAGGGTCTTATACATATTTCAGAAATGTTCTGGACAAGAGAGATTAAGCATCCGGCAAAGTTTTTATCTCTTGGAGAAATAATCAAGGTGATAATCCTCGAAGTTGACCCGAATACGAGACGGATTTCCCTCAGTCTAAAACAAATTACCCCCAATCCATGGGAAAACCTGAAACAAAAATATCCCGAGGGAACTATCGTAAAAGGCGTGATCAAGAATATTGCGAGCTTTGGGATTTTCGTGGGTATCGAAGATGGAATAGACGGTCTGGTGCATATTTCCGATATTTCCTGGAAGCAAAGGGTGAAACATCCCTCAGAGTTTTTTCAGAAAGGTCAAGAGATTGAAACTATTGTACTAAATGTCGATGTAGAAAGGGAAAAATTTTCTCTTGGCGTCAAACAGATGGAAAATGATCCGTGGGAAGAGCTGAGTTTGAAATATACACCAGCCTCAGTTGTCACCGGGAAGATCACAAATATTACTGACTTTGGCGTTTTTGTTGAGATAGAGGAAGGTATAGAAGGGCTGGTTCATGTCTCGGAGTTAAGCCAGAAGAGGGTAAAATCTACTTCGGAGTTATTTGCCATTGGCGACAGCGTGTCTGCGGTTGTAAAAAGTATAGATGTAAAAAACAGAAAAATCAGGTTAAGCATAAAAGACTGCGAATCTTCTTCTGAGAGGCAGAGCAGCCGGTATATTAACAACACCGAAAATGTGGGTTACAATCTTGGAGAAGCTTTAGCTGATATAAAGATTTCAAGCACTAAAGGCTAAAGAAGCCCAAGGATAAAGGTTAAGAGTTAAAGGACATACTGTTTATGAGAAGGCATCCTGTTATCTTCGGAATTTTACTTTTGTTCCTTGTCGGGGTGTTTTTTTTCCTTTTTGTTTATGGGTTAAATTTTATGGGGGGGAACCGCCGTGTATTTGCAACAGGTGATAAAGTTGGAGTTGTAATGATCGAGGGGATGATCACTGATTCACAAGGTGTCATCGAACAGTTGGATGAATTTAGCAGAGATGACAGTGTAAAGGCGGTTGTCCTGAGGATTGATTCGCCTGGTGGAGGTGTGGCTCCTTCACAGGAGATATATGGAGCTGTTGTTGACTTGAGGAAAGAGAAAAGGGTGGTTGCCTCCATGGGTTCTGTGGCTGCTTCGGGTGGGTATCTGATTGCCTGTGCCGCCGATAAGATTGTAGCCAACCCGGGTACCATTACCGGTAGTATTTCTGCCGTTATGCATTTCGCCAATGCGGAAGAATTGTTAAAGAAAATAGGACTGAAATCCTCTGTTATTAAAAGTGGCAAGTACAAAGACATAGGATCTCCTGTCAGGGCGATGACAGAGGAGGAAAAGGCCCTGATTCAGGGGCTGGTTGACGATATATACGAGCAGTTTCTTGAAGTGGTAATTCGGGAGAGGAAAATCTCTCCGGAAAAGCTCAGTAAAATAGCCGATGGGAGGGTCTTTTCAGGTAGGCAGGCGCAGAAATTAGGATTGGTTGACTTTCTCGGTGATAAGGGTTTTGCTGTTCGTTTGGCAGGAAAGATGTCCGGTATCAAGGGTGAACCGGACGTGATATATCCTAAGAGGAGCAGAATTGGTTTTTGGGAGTTTATTTTACAGGAGATGACCTCATTTTTTCTCGGTGAATACAGAGTAAAAGAAACAGGATCTTATGGTGTTAATTACCTATCTTTGCAGATGGCAAGCTTTAGATAACTTCCCTTGCCATCTGCTAAAAATGATAGCTACCCCGCTCATTGCTGGAGAAGGCAAAGTCCTTTAATTGGTCGCTTCTTTTCTTATGCTGTAATTTCTTGAGTGCCTTGGCTTCTATCTGCCTTATTCTTTCCCTCGTTACCCCCATCATTTCACCAACCTCTTCCAGGGTAAAGGGGCCGTAATTGCAGGCAACCCACGTACAATTTAAAAATGTTTCATTTTTAAGACGCCACTCGCAGGTCATCTCTTGACAAACCTCTAATATTAGATGTCCCTTTTTTTTACATTTGTATTTGTTGATTAAAGAATTCTTCTCCATATAATGAATTCAGTGAACCTCTGGGAAAATTAATGATCCTCCAATTCTCTCTATGAGTTAAAAGTTCTTTAAGAAGAAGATTATTCAAGGTATGTCCGGATTTATAAGCAACAAAATGACCGATTATTGGCATACCAAGAAGTGACAGATCTCCAACGGCATCGAGGATTTTGTGTTTTACAAATTCATCCGGGCATCTAAGGCCTTCTTTATTAATCACCTTACTGTTATCAAGAACAACGGCATTTTGTAAAGAACCACCTAATGCCAGCCCTTTTGCCTGGAGATACTCAACATCTCTTAGAAAGCCAAAGGTTCGCGCGGCACAGATTTCCCTTTCGTAGGTTATTTCGGAAAAGGTTATTTGATAAGACTGCTGGCCGATAAGAGGATGTTCAAAGTCAATCTTGTAAGTAATCTGGAACTCCGGGGAGGGCAAGAACGTGGCTGTACCCACACCATCAGAGATATGAACTTTCTTCTTGATGACTAACCATTTCCTGTATTTATCCTGGACCTCCATACCAACGTTCTTCAACATAGCGACAAAAGGAAGGGCGCTACCATCCATAGCGGGAACTTCATGTCCATCAATCTCCACAACGGCATTATCAATACCCATCCCACTGAAGGCAGAAAGTAAATGTTCAACTGTTGAAGCCTTTAGCCCGTTTATGCCGATGGTTGTTGCCAGGGTGGTATCAGAAACATTCTCCAGGGTGGCTTTTATCCTGTTATTGCTCGGCAAATCCTTACGAATAAAAACGATCCCTTCGTCAACCCTGGCAGGTTTAATCGTCATATTGATTCTTCTACCCGAGTGCAGGCCAACACTTCTACAGCTTATTTCCTCTCTAATTGTTTTCTGAAAACACATAATCATTACTATTGTGAAAATCCAAGAATTGGTTTAAAGATTCTACCTTAGTGGGAGGTATTTTAAGCAATTTTTGTGCCGTTCTTATGATATAATTATTAAATTATATCATAAACGTAACATATTAAAAACACAGGCTTTTTATTTACGTACTGTTTATCCTTACAATCAAAATAAAGAAGAAATTTTCATTACTTGTGTTAGAGGCGACACACTTTTTAAAAAGCACTTATTTACAACTATCCACCATGCTTCAATTACTCTCTTTAAGAACCGCGATAAAACCTTTCCTTTTCGCTATAGATACAACCGCAATATAACTGTCTATACATCATAAGCTCCCGGGAAATTTTTGTTCCTTCTGCCCAGCCTTCTCGAAAGTCGTGATAATGGAACTTTAACCCGTAGTCTTTTGCCAGGCTCTCTCCAATAGTTTTAATCGTTTCATGATCTTGAAACTTACTGTAGATCAGGGTTGTTGTAAATGCTTCAAACCTTTCCGCCCTTGCAACATCAACCGTATATTTTAAACGCATCCAATAGCAATACCGGCATCTATCTTTTTCCCTAAAGGCAACATTTCTAAGAAAATCTTCTATATTATATTCATCCGTCCAGATGACCTTTAACCCTTCTTTATCGGCATACTCTTTCAAGGTATCGAGGCGTCTCTTATATTCGAGATAGGGATGGATATTGGGGTTATAAAATAGCCCACAGACATCATACCCATCGTGTTTTAATATATTTAGGGGATATATTGTACAGGGGGCACAGCAGATATGTAATAGAATCTTCACCTTTCAATCCCATTGAGAGAGGAGGTCCCTCTGGTTTGACCCTATCCATGTTTTTCCAAAATGCTCATAGGCCATCTTTGTGGCAATTCTTCCCCTTGCCGTTCTTTGGAGATAACCTTCCTGGATCAAATATGGTTCATAGACATCTTCAATCGTGGTCTTTTCCTCACCAATGGCAGACGATAGATTGTCAATCCCCACAGGCCCCCCGTTAAACTTGTCAATTAACGTCAATAATATCTTTCGATCCATGTGATCGAATCCCCTGTGATCTACTTCCAACATTTCAAGGGCATGAATAACAACTTCTGTATCAATTATCCCCTCTGCCTTTACCTGAGCAAAATCTCTCACCCTTCTCAAGAGGCGGTTTGCTATTCGGGGAGTTCCACGTGAACGCCGTGCCATTTCGTGAGCTCCTTCTTCATCGAGGTTAATGGACAATATCTTTGCCGATCTTTTGATAATAACGGAAAGCTCGGAAGGTGTATAAAACTCTAATCGGAAACTCATACCGAAGCGATCACGCAGGGGTGAGGTCAGAAGTCCGGCCCTTGTTGTCGCACCTATTAATGTAAACTTTGGTATTTCTAATTTCATCGAGCGTGCTGCCGGTCCCTGACCGATGAGGATATCCAGATGATATTCTTCCATGGCCGGGTATAATATCTCCTCGACAACATGAGAAAGTCTGTGGATCTCGTCAATGAAGAGGACATTATATTCATTTAGGTTGGTCAGGATTGCTGCCAGATCCCCTGGCCGTTCAATCACGGGACCTGAGGTTACTTTAATATCGGCTTCCATCTCTCTGGCCACAATGTAGGCAAGTGTGGTTTTCCCAAGACCGGGAGGGCCGTATAGAAGAACATGTTCAAGCGCCTCGTTTCTCTGCTTTGCAGCTTCGATAAAGATAGAGAGGTTATTTTTCATCTTTTCCTGCCCCACGTACTCCGCAAAGTTTTTCGGACGGAGAGAAAACTCGTAACCTCTTTCCTCTCCAATACCCGCGGGGGACAAGAGACAACCCTTCTTCGTTACAAGGTTCATTAAGGCATCCTTTGTTATAAGCCGTAAGTCAACGATTTATGACGTACGAAGTACGACGTATGACGTACAATGTATGACAACTTCAACCGGCCAAAATTTTTAGTGTCTTCTTCAGGAGAACATCCAGGGTCAGAACCTCTTTAGATTCATTGAATACCCTATCAAGGATATCTCTGACATTGTGGCTTTTATATCCGAGATTAATCAGGGCTGACATGACGTCTTCTTTCATCAGTTCATCTGCTGTCATCTTACCACCGGGCTCACCCACCACCTCATCTGAGGTGAGCTTCATTACTTTATCTCTAAGTTCAATGACCAATCTTTGAGCCATCTTTTTCCCCACTCCCGGTATATTCACCAGGCGGCTCAGATTTCCATGAGAAACAGCCCTGATCAACTCTCTGGCAGAAATACCTGAAAGAATATTCAGGGCCAGTTTGGGTCCAATACCGGTGACCGAAATCATCAACTGGAAGACATCCCTTTCTTCATTGGTATAAAATCCAAAAAGATTTATTGAATCCTGTTTGACATGGGTATGGATATTCAAGTTAACGTGCTGACCGACGTCGGGAAGCTCATAGAATGTCGTTAAGGGGACAAATACACGGTATCCTATGCCATGGGCGTCAACGACTACATGGGTTACGTTTTTACAAATTAAGGTGCCGCTTATACGGGCAATCATCTTAGAACATTAAATAGGAGATACCTTTAAAAAGTGTGCATGACAGATGGCGACCGCTAAAGCATCGGAGGCGTCCGGCGGCGGCAATTCGGAAAGATGCAGAATAGCTTTGACCATATACTGGATCTGGTTTTTTTCAGCCCGGCCATAGCCGACAACGACCTTTTTTATCTCAAGAGGGGTATATTCAAAAACAGGAGTACGTTTGTGAGAACCGACAAGAATGGTTATACCCTTTGTTTCGCCCTGTTTTATAAGGCTCTTGACATTTTTCCCATAGAATATATCTTCTATCGCTACAGCATCAGGGGTTGTTTTTTCTACGACCTCCATAAGCTGATCATATATGGTGACCAAACAGGTCGATAGAGGCGCCCCCTTTGATGGTTTGACCTCCCCGTACATGATATTCACAAGTTTATTCTTTTGCTTTTCAACTACACCGTATCCTGTGACCCGAGTGCCGGGATCAATTCCTAATACTCTCATAACTCTGTTATCATCAGTCAGCAAGCAGCCATCAGCCCCCATCCTTAAAGACGGGAAAGGGAAGCTTCGCTTAATTTTTCCATGACATTATCGGGTATATCAAAGTTGGCATAAACATTCTGTACATCGTCATTATCTTCAAATTTTTCCATAAGCTTGAGCATCTGTTCCGCTTTTCCCGTATCTAACTTGACCGTGTTCTGTGGAATCATGCTAATCCGCGCTTCAATATATTTAAGTCCCTGACTATCAAAGACTCTCTTGACATCTTCAAATGATACAGTATCTGTAATAACCTGCAAATCGCTTTCTTCTTCCCTCACATCCTCCGCGCCTGCTTCAATGGCTAATTCCACCAATAGATCCTCATTGACGGCTTTTTTATCAAATACAATGCTTCCCTTCTTTTTAAATATCCAGGACACGCAACCATTCTCACCAAGATTTCCCCCATATTTTACCAAGATATGTCTGATTTCCGCTACGGTTCTGTTTTTATTGTCCGTCATCGTTTCTACTAAAACAGCCACACCACCTGGGCCATATCCCTCATAAGTAACTTCCTCATAATTCGCAGCGCCATCTCCTTCACCAACAGCTTTTTTAATCGCTCTGTCAATATTATCTTTTGGCATATTTTCTTCCCTCGCAGCCATAATCGCCTGCCGCAGGCGCGCATTTCCTTCTATATCGGCGCCGCCAAGCCTTGCTGCCAGGGTTATTTCCTTAATTAGTTTTGTGAATATTTTCCCGCGTTTTGCGTCTACTAACCCCTTTTTCCTCTTTATTGTGCTCCATTTAGAATGACCTGACATACGGCCATGTCTCCCTGAAAGTCTTGGTATTTTTAAAAATACATAGCATAAAGGCAACTCTTTTGTAAAATAAAAAACCCCTCCGCAATCGAAGGGGTTAATTTTATTCCCGGCAGCTTCCTACTCTCCCACACAGTCACCCATGCAGTACCATCGGCGCTAGAGAGCTTAACTTCCGTGTTCGGAATGGAGACGGGTGTATCCTCTCCGCTATCGCCACCGGAAAATGCATCATCTAAATAATACAATTACATATCATGAATGTAAGCCTATGCGATATATATAAAATATTATGGTCAAGCCTCACGACCGATTAGTATCAGTTAGCTCAACACATCACTGTGCTTACACACCTGACCTATCAACCTTATCGTCTATAAGGGGTCTTCAGTCTTGATGTCTCCATCAAGAGGGATATCTTATCTTGAGGTGGGCTTCCCGCTTAGATGCTTTCAGCGGTTATCCCTTCCGAACTTAGCTACCCAGCGATGCCGTTGGCACGACAACTGGAACACCATAGGTTCGTCCATCCCGGTCCTCTCGTACTAGGGACAGCTCCTCTCAAATATCCTGCGCCCACAACAGATAGGGACCGAACTGTCTCACGACGTTCTAAACCCAGCTCGCGTACCACTTTAATCGGCGAACA